>CACXBN010000184.1 GCA_902765885.1 uncultured Ruminococcus sp.
CTGTTACATTTCCATCAACATCGATGGAGCCTGCCATTACGCCAATTGATGCTCCACCCTTAACTATGACCTCTCCTCCGGACATCGTAAAGCTGCCGTTTGAATCTATAGCATCAGTGTCTCCGGAAGGAGTTGTCACTTCAAGTCGTCCTCCCGTAATATTTACAAGCGCTGTAGATGTTCCCGCGCATGCATTTATTCCGTCATCATCTCCATACACGTATGTTTCTCCGCCCGAAACCGTTATGACATTGCCTTCGAGACCTTCATGGGATTCAACAACATTCACGTATCCGCCTGAAATCGTAAGATTGCCGTCTGCATGGATACCGTCATCGGCCGAAGTAATAATAACTTTACCGCCCGAAACCGTAACATTGCCCGTGCTTTTTGAGCCGTTTTCAAGGCTTTCCCCTGCGTTTGCATGGATGCCGTCATCCATACTGTAAACAGTTACTGATCCTCCGGAAATTATAACATCGTTATATGCTTTGATTCCCTTCGAAGAATATGTGGTTTTGTTCGTGTTGCTTCCGCTGCCCGAAGATATGCTTACCCAGTCACCGGTAATGTTCGCACCGGAAACGGAAGAAATCATATAGCCGTTCATTGAAGTGTTTAATGTTTCGCCACCTGAGCTTGCGGTATAATTGTTTCCGTCAGGAGATGTACCTGTGGTTACGGTATTAATCAGGAAGTTCTGATATCCGCTGGGAACCTTTACGAGAAGACCGTAATATGAGTTGCTCCATCCGCTGTAAATCATGGTTTCATATTCACATTTTCTCCATGTTCCCGATTCGCTGTCATCATTGTAGAAAAGAAAGTAGTAATCAGTGCCCGAATCATAAATACTGCTCGGTATCACGAGGTAAAGCTCACCGGCTCCGCTGACGTCTTCCGCTGCGCTTGCATATGATGCAGTATAGATATTTACAGTGCAAGTCTCGCTGCTCTCTGAAATAACCGTGTTATATGCGGAACTGATACCGTCACAGGCTGAATAGATATTCACAGTACCGCCAGATATCGTAATATCGCCTCTTTGATTTCCCTTGGAAGAAATATCCGTATTTGATGTTTTGATGCCGTCAGAACCCGCGGAAACGAGAGTAATGTTTCCAGATTCGATCGTAACGGTGTCATTTCCCTTAAGTGATGTGCCTGAAGAATTAACAAGCAGTGTAAGATTTTTCACCTTGAGGTCATCTTTTGATTTTATACCGTTGTCGTACGAGGTCTCGACAGTCAATGTTCCCTTGCCGCTTATCTTAAGGTCACATGCTGAGTAGATGGCCGCATCGTAGTTTTCATCCGTTCCCTCAGCCTCGGTACTATCTCCTGTCCTGTTGTCGTATATGGAGTTGTATGTTCCTGCCTTGGCTTTTACATCGACTTCCGAAGCATTAAGCACAAGAATCGGTGCGCCGAAGGAACATGAAATCGAAACGTCCGTCAGGTTCAATGTGACTTCCGAGTCACCTGCATCTATAACGACCTGGCCGTCATCAAGTTTGCCCGTCAAAACATACTCGCCGCCCTCGGTGATAGTGTATACCGAATTTTCCGACGACACACTGGGGGTTATCGTAAAATCCCCTGTGGCTTCAAGCGACGTGTCAAACGATGAAGTATCAATTGTGGTATCCACAGACACATCGGGGCCTAAGGTTTCCGTCTTTTCACCTGATGCTGTCTCACTGTTCTCTGTCACCGAACCCGCACAGGATGAAAATATCATTGACACCGCAAGAATGATTATAATAAATGAAATGATTTTTTTCATATAAGCACCTTCTTTTCCTTGGTTGTGACTGCATTATACAGTTCAAACCTTAAAGAAAACTTAAGAAAATTATTTTTTTTCAAAATAATCCGTAAGATCCGAAATTATCTTTTCCGTTCTTATGGATGCTCCCTCAGTGCTCGTATGACTGTCTATGAGCCAGAAGTATATTCCCGACATCAGATAGTCTTCGATATCCGATATCACGGGCACACAAAGATTATTCTTCAAATATTCATGAAGCTCTGCCCTGCTCTCGACTGTGCTTCTTTCGGTAAGCGAAGAATGATTTCTTGGGGTATAGCTGAAGAGGACTTCGACGCCTTTTTCTTCAAACTTTTCATATTCTTGATTTATGCATTTTATATATTCTTCCGGGAAACTGTCCACATTGTAATCGGCTATGTTCCGATTCTGCAGCTTGTCTTCAGTCCCGTTCGGCCTCGGTAAAATGAAGTCTCCTCTTGTATTGTACGTGGAGAATGAATAATAGTTTCCGTCATCGTCGTAATTTGACGGACTCACGGAATAGTCTTTTTCAGACATTCCGCTCTTTATTTTTCTGTACTCGCGGTAACTGTCGAAAACTCCGGTATACTCCCTCAAATCGAGATTCGAGATCATATCATAATCAGATTCGAGCATGGCCCAGAAATGGTGATCGAACATATCCGTTGTGCAGAACTGTTCCTTTATCGCATCAAACTCAGGAGCGGACAGCAGCACATCCCCTTCTTTCATCATATGCAGTATTATATCAAGCTGCGGAAGTGCATTCGAATACGCATATACTCCCATATTTACCACTTCATATTCGGGAAAAGCTTCACTGATCATCTCGGAATCATATCCGTACCTTCCGGACGATCCTGAGGCCAGTACAATTTTCTTTTTATCTTTTATAGACAGCAAATAGTCATATTTGTCAGAAAACGTATCATAGTAGCTACCGCTGAAGACAGGAGCTGTCAAAGCATTTATTCTTATGCGCGAAGGCCCGGTGCAGTCATGGAAACTGTCATCATATATTTCGGTAATGCCGTCAAAAAAGATCAGTCTTTCGATTTTACAACTGTCAAACGCATGCTTTTCCACGCACCTGATCGATGGCGGCAGAACAAGCTCGGCTAATTCATTTCCGGCAAATGCTCCGGAAGCAATCGAAACCACCGGTATACCGTTTATCTTTTCGGGAATCACGCATATTTCGTCTTTTCCGATGTACTTACTGATTTCTATCCCCGTGGTGATATTGTCATATTCAAAGTTTTCTTCTTCGGTCTCCTTCTTCCATTCCGCGAACAAGGTCATTTCTTTTTCAAATCCGATGCGGCTGCCCAATCCCGTACTGGTTCCGGTGCCGTCAGCTTTTGTATTCCAACCGACAAGAACAAATCCGTCTCTTTCAAAATATCTGCTTCCCTGTAAGGTGTTTTCTCTCAAATGGGTGTTCTTTGCCTCGATTATTATGTCAGACCCTTCTCCTCTTTTAAGTTTTCCTCCGTTAGAATCGTACAGAATGTCATTTCCTTTTCGTGTCTTTTCCGTATTATCCGGTTTATCATCGGTTATCTCCGGAGGTTTCACTTCACCGCCGGAATCTGTTGCGCCGGATCTGATCCTTGATGAATGAACCGCCCAGAAATAACTGGTGCAATAATCTCCGTACTTGTCCGACGGAACATAAACACATGCGTCTGTTCCGCTAAGCAGCCCGGCCCCCACAGAGCAAGTGCCCGGCTTCGGGTTATCAATATTGATTTTTTCAAGGGAAACGCATCCGTCAAACGATCCATCATTAATGACTGTTATATTTTTCTGAATCGTTACTTCCCGGAGTGAGGCAAGGCCCCGGAATACATTCTCGGAAAAGCCCGTCACAGGTCTTCCGTTGTGACTCACGGGTATTATAACCTCGGTAATGTTCTCGGCACTGTCTTTTATTTTCATAATAAAATATCCGTTTTCGACAGGAGTATATTCAAAAATATCCTCATCTCTGTCGTTGCCTTCGATAACCGGCTCGGGAAAATATGTTGATTCAGGTTTGTCAGGAAGTGTTATTAATGAGGGAGTTTCATCACCTATATATTTTTTGATCGCTCCTGACATCAAATATGTGGCAACCGTCATTCCCGACTCATTCAGATGGAAATTCGTGTCATAGAACCATTCCGGATCCATTATGCTTTCGTACGGGTCTCCTATGACCGGAACGCCAAGAGTGTCTTCCAAAGCGGATCTGTATCTCTCCGCACATTCATATGCATCCTTCAAAAAAGCAGCTCTGTTCATAGGGCAGAGTGCAAAGCAGAACTTCACACCTTTATTATCACATTCCCTGTGAATGCTCTCGATTTTTTCGATAAAATCGTCTCCAAACATTTCGGGCTCAAAGTCAAGCATCATATTCGGGTCATATCCGCCGCTCATCCGGTTTATTTCTCTTCCGGCACATGCTATATCACCGTATGTATCGAAAGACGAATATGAATATACTCCGTCACCATGAGGCTTGTTTCCGTTGACCAGGTAACTGATTTTGGAACCGGCATAACGCGGAAACGCCCCTGCCATATCTCCAGCATAATCCCACGTAAGGCTTAAAACGGGAGATCTCACCGCGTCTGTTGCCTGCCACATGGATTCCGCGCCAAAGAAAGTAGACAGTGTCTGAGCGCTCATTTCGGGAGCAAAAATTAATATATCGCCTTCATTCATTTCTTTTACGGCAAGATCAAGCATAACAGTTGTCCCGAGCCCGGCATAAAGTCCGAAATTCACAACTGAATACCCTTCAATATCGTCTTCAAGGAGCTGACTGTTAAAATCAAAAGCGACTCCGCTGCCTCCGGCGATTACGATTTTTCTGCCCTTGATACCATTCAGTCTTTCCCATTTCACGCCTAATCCGGCAAGATATGTCTCATCATACTGCGGCGGAGACAGAAAGACCATTAAAAGGAGCACTGCAGGAATAGCAAGCAGCAGTAACACGCTTGTTATCAAGAAGATTTTCTTTCTCTTCATTTTCGGCTCCTTTCAAAAATATATTAACGTACATTTCGGAATTAACGATGAATCCGCGTGAAGCATATCCGGGACAACTTCCGATAGATTCACCGCTTTTTATTATAAACCAATCAGGTGATCATTGTAAACCATATTATCCTCTTCACGCGGCACATGGTACTTTCTTTGCCGCAGAATTCAGACATATGGCCATATCTAGAAATAGCGGTCGGATTTCTCCGACCGCTAATACTATTTAATTTGTCAATTATGAGTTCTTTTTGCGAAGTGAGCAGAAAGATCCGACAATCGCAAATATCAGAGATACTCCGTAAAGCACCATGTCTGCTATCGTTGTAGTAGCAGAAGCAAGGTTTTCTGCAGTCTGAACTTCCTTGATAACATCTGCATTAGAGAAGTAGATGAATGCAAGACCTTCGACTCTGGAAGAGATGAGGTTGATGAGGATTATTGCGAGAAGAACTGCAGCACCGATCTGAAGCGCGCCGCTGACCAGATCAACAGCTCTGCCTGCTGCTCCGCCTATGTCCAGTGTCTTGAGAATAATAGCGCACAGAAGCATTACTATTACAAGAATGCTGAAGAGGACAAGGTTCTTAACCTCTATATTGTGGAAGTATCCCGTACCGCCGACATTAATGAAATATACTATCAGTGAAATGAGAGTGAGCACTGCTGCTAGGCATGTGATCCATGCACCTACGGAGAGTTTCTTTTTCATATTCAGGCCTCCTTTTTCTTTTCAGGAAGTACAGTCAAGGCAATCCAAGCAACCCCGAATACTGCAGTAAGAACTGCGGATACTATAGTAATCGTGCTGATGGCATTATCCCACCATGTAGCAACCTTTTCAGTGGAAACATTCAGAACTGCACTGTTAGCAAATGTGTAGAGCTGATACTTCAGATTTTCACGAGCCTGTTCAACAAGAGCAGAGTCGTTCTTAACTGTGTCAACAGAAATGTGAGCCCATGTTGCGTCTACTCCGCCTTCTCCGAGGTTGATGTGGTTGTCGTTGCCGCCGAAGTCAGCTACCTGTGTTATACCTGCCATTACCATGGATTCAGGATTGAAGTAGTACTTGTTATTCATCATATCCGTGGAAATAAGGCCGTAGAATCCCCATTCGTTGCGGAGAATCTTCTGGAGCATTCCAACGTGATGAGCAGCATTGGTTGCACCTATACGGTTGAATGCAATCATAACTGCAAGACCTTTTGCGTCATCAAGACCGCCCTGGAATGCACGGAGGTCTGTTTCTCTGAACTTCTGTTCAGTCATGTATGCGGAAACGCCGCCGCGGTTGTGTTCCTGGTCATTGAAGCCCATGTGTTTCGGGCCGTTCATTATTCCCTTTTCCTTGCATCCGAGGAGAATGCCGTAGCCTATGCGGTTAGCAAGCATCGGATCTTCGGAAATGTATTCGTAGTTTCTTCCGTTATAAGGTGTACGGCGAAGTGTAAGACCTGTGCCCCACAGATCGTAACGTTCGATCCAAAGACCGCTGTTACCTTCAACAAGACCCCATTCGTATGCGAGCTGAGGGTTGAAAGATGATCCCATAAGGGTCTGTGAATGAATATTGAACTTGTATGTCTTTCCTGTTGCTTCATCTGTGTAACCGGTTGTGAATCCCGAAACGCCTTCGTTCTGGATAACAACGGGGTTATCTACGTTTGTAAGCACATCGGAACGGCTACCGCCGTGAATTACGGCACCGACTGCTTCGTCTATTGTGATCTGAGATACGAGATTGTCCCAGAACGGATCCTTAACGCTTTCGAGCTGGTTATACTGAATATTCGTTGTATCGAATCTGAGTCCTTTATCTGTTCCCTCTGTAGCCGGATTGTTGTTTACGATTGTATAAACTTCACCGCGAAGGAGAGATATCCACTCGTCTTTTCTCGGGCTGTCATTAACCTTGATTTCAACTTCGTTGTAATTTACAGGATATGTTCCTTCCCAGTCCTGACGGCTCAGGTAAGTAACTGTATCTTTGCCTGTCCAGTAGTTGAGGTCTGCGTCATCAGCCACGTTGGTAACTGCTACGCCGTTGTCTGTTGCGTATGTTGTAGTATCGAGACTGTCAAGATTCCATTTAATTACAGCACCTGTCTTGTCGGTATCCATGCCGTCTGCAGTTGTCTTTCCCTGAGCTGCAAGGAAGTTGTTTACTGCTGCATGAGATCCTGCTGCTGCTGTGAAGAGGTAATCACCCTCATCGAGAATGTATGTCTTAGCTGCTTTGTAATCATAGCTTGCAAGATATTTGGTGGGAACTGTGATTGTTACGTCAGCTGTTCCGTGTGCGGGAACTGTTACTTTACCGGAGTTGAGGAACATAACTGCTGATTTCTCAACAAGGTTTGTCTTGTCATACTCGGTATATGGCTGCTGAACGTAAAGCTGTGCAAGGAAGAGTCCTTCCTTATCGCTGTTGTTTTTGATTTCAACAACTGCCGTGATCTCACCTTCCGGTGTTTTGTCTACATTGACACTCTTTATTGTCTGCTCATAGTCGAGGTAGCTGAGACCGTGGCCGAATGTGAACAGAACTTCTTTATTGTAATCCCATGTAGCTGCCTGTGTAGCGCCAGCTGCAGAGTTTGCCTTGAAACTCGGATTCATTATTGAATCGTAATAACGTGTTTCAAAATACTTGTAACCAACATAAATGCCTTCAGCCTCTACTATATAGTGACCGCCGTTATATGTTGCGCTTCCTCCGAATGAGCTTGCCTTGCTGTTTCCGATTTCAACACCGGGGAACCTCGGGTCATTGCTGCTTGCAAGTGTTTCATAGTCTGCATAGTAGTCACCGCCGAAGTTTACAACAGCCGGTATTGAGGAGTTGTCTGCAACGTAAGTGTCCGGAAGAGCACCTGTTGCATTCACTTTACCCGTAAGAACGCGTGCGATACCTGTGCACTGGTAGTCATTGATGATACCGATATATGCAATGGCATCAACTTCATGTGCTCCGCCTTTTGCGATTTCCTTGAGCATCATGTTGTTTCCGGAGTTGATGAGAACTATTACCTTTGAACATGTTTCCTTTGCAACGTCTACGATTGCAAGTTCATCTTCGCTGAGTTCAAGCGGATCCTTTCCTGTGGGTTCGCCTGCATAGTTCACTGCGGAACCGGGATTGTATGTGTTGCCTTCACCTGCTCCGCGGGCAAACACAACGATACCTACCGTGTCGGATTCGATTGATGATTTCCAGTTAGCGTCAAGGCCGAATTCACTTACGAAGTTTTCCGGAGGAACTTCTACTACTCTGAATTCATTTGCCATATCGCCGGGAGCGTTGGTGTAGATAATATCATAGGTTTCAGTGGGAACTTCTACTCCTGTCCATCTGTTGGGAACCATTTCGATGTGTTTGTTGAGAATCTTGTTCATGTAAAGTTCTTCAAGTGTCTCGTTAACCTTGATTCCTTCGTCCTTAAGAGCCTGAACAAGGTCTACAGCATCTTCGTTTCCTGCCTTGAGGTCTCCGCTGTTATACGGATAAGGAGCATATGCTGCAAGTCCGAAAAGTGCAACCTTTGCACCGTCAGCGAGCGGAAGTGCTGCGTTGTCGTTTTTCATAACGACAGTTCCTTCTTCTCCTTCACGGATTGCAATGTTCTTTGCTGCCGCTGCCATTTCTTCAATGGTAGCATAATCGCTCTTGAATCTTGCCTTATCTGCGTCAGTGATTGTAACATAACTCTGTGTACCGAGTGTGTCGTCAAGTGCAGAGCGGTATTTATCCGCAACACCTGCGCCAATTACTGAAAGAACGAGCAAAACTGCCATAAGAGCTGCAAGTCCGCGCATCAAAGATGCGAGTTTTTTTGACTTAGCCATGTGTGCTTTCTTCCTTTCTTGTTTCTTTTCTCCTGAAATTTATCTATTACCTCACATGAGGTCAAAGGATACTATTTTAAGCGAGCCCTTGCCTTCAAGGCTGAAATAAAGAGCTTTTTTCTCTCCGAGTCCGTCCGGAAGTTTTCCTGAGAATCCCTTCTCTTCTTTTGTTGACTCTACGGGAATTCTGGCAATCGGCTTTCCGTTTTCCTCAGTTCTCACTGTTACCGTACATCCGTTGCCGTGTCCGACCAGATTGATCTTAAGTGTCTTTGTTTCCCGGAGATCAAAATATTTGTATCCGACCGTGCATCCTTCGCAGAAGTTTGCAACGAACTGATCTTCTCCTTCTTCACGGTCCTTACCGCTCTGGGTCAGGTACGGATTTGAGCCTTTCCTGTATTTGAACATGGACATGAATCTCGTTCCGTTTATTCCGTAAACATTGCATGCTATATAGCTCGGATAATGGCCTTTTCCCGCAAGAGGACCGCGGTTAAGTCCGCATGATGTCATTTCTGCCTGGTAGAACTTGCCGTCCTCGAAACGGATCTCTTCCGCGCATGCCTGTCTGGATGACTGCTTTCTGTTTGAGTGTCTGTGATAGAAAACGTAATACTTTCCTTCTATTTCTATCAGACTGCCGTGGGTGTTTCCCGTACACATTCTGGCATGTGCCGTGTCCGGAACTCCAGGTAATCCGACGTCTCCGCAGCTGACAAGCACTCCACCGTATTCGAATCCGTGATCCGGATAATCACTTACGGCATAGCAGAGATTGTGACTGTTGAGAGAACTGTATATAAAATAATATTTCCCGTTGAATTTTCTCATTGAGCTTGCTTCACCGAATGGTTGGCTTTCAAAGGCTGTGCCTTTTGCTTCTTCGCCGGTCAGAACTCCTATATATTTCAGTTCATCTCCGGATATTACGGTGAGCATATCGGATGGATCCAGTTCGAAAAACATGGGGCCTTTCTTCGTAGGCTGGGAACCGTCAAGAAGTATGGGATTTCCGCCGAAAGCAAAGCCGGTGTACAGATAGAGTCTTCCGTCGGTGTCCATAAGGCAGCCCGGGTCAAACTGGAAAGGTTCCCCTCTCTTTCCTATCGGTGTTCCATCCTTATATTTAACATATCCGTAAAATTCATATTTTCCTGCAGGTTCGTCACATACGGCAACCGAAATCATTTTTGTCCCGCCCATGAAGTAGTACAGATAGTATCTTCCGTCGGGACCTTTGACCATATCGGGAGCAGCAAGACCATTAGTCAGCCGGATTCTCGGAGCAGCAGGATCCTGTTCGCGTTTGTATATGCATCCGTGGTATGTCCAGTTTCCCAGGTCGTCAACAGGAGCAGACCAGCACACATAATCTCCGAGACAGAAGTTCAGTCCGTTGAAAAGATCATGGGACCCATACACGTAAACTCTTCCGTCAACAATGTGCGGTTCCGCATCCGGTACATATTCCCAGCTGGGGAGGTAAGGATTAAATGCCTGGCGGGTCTTCATATTACAGCTCCTCCATAGAAAATTAAAAATCCACTTTCATGCTGCAATCATAGCATAAAAAATGGATTTTTGATTTATTATGTCGGGAAAATGCGTTTTTTTTACGCAAACAGTACTCGGCGTTGTTATATCAGCTTTGACAAATTGTGCAAATTGTTCATTTGTATGTTCGGATTTTGTTCAATTTTGAATCAAATATTTTTTTATAATATACGCCGGAGTACAGCTCCATGCGTGACAGTAGCTGTTCAGCATGCTTCCGCCATATGGAGACACGTCTTCGTTTTTTCCGTCCCAGCACTCCCAAAAAGTGTCTGCGCCTGCTTTTATCATTCCTCCCCAGAACCATTTGATGTACTCGGTTGCTTCATCTTTCAATCCTGCTTTTATCATCGCCATTACACAATAATGATGGATATACGGGGTGTCCATGGACACTTCCTTACCCAGTTCAGGCACCTTTCTCATAAGTTCTGCCGCTTCTTTTCCGGTTATCACCTCTGCCAGGACCATCCAGATCTGAGTTGCCTGTACCGCCTGACCTCCGGATACAAACACTTTTTTATCGTTGTCCCAGAAAAGTTCCCTTGCTTTTGCTCTCAGATGTTTTTGGACTTCCGTATATTTTTCCGCTCTTTTCTCATCACCTGCTCTGTGAGCGAGACTGATGCCATAATCAAGTGAATATATCATAACAGCCAGAGCGCAGGCGGATTTGTCGAATTTTTCGTTCCAGTCTATGAATGTCGCTTTTACAATTTCATCATCCGGCAGGCCGTTTGAAATGTGACTGAGCCCGTACTCAATCTGTTCAAACGCTATGGGAGAGAGGTCCTTCAGGGCCTCGTCGTCACCGGTTTCCTCGAGGTATTCCTCCAGGCAGGCCACATACATCTGCGCATAGTCAAACAGATATGTGTCATCTGCCTCTATGTTAGGCTTAACAAACGCATTGGCGCTGACTCTGCCGTCGGGGAATCTGCTCCCTCCGAAAATATACAGGCATCTTTTTACCAGATTATTGTTTCTGAATGAAATATAGTTGGTAAGTGCCTGAAGTCTCATATCACCGACCCACAGCCTTCTGTCGCGCTTCGGTCCGTCTTCCATTACTTCCTGCATACAGTTCGCCAGTGTCTTCAGGCTTACATTGTATATATCGGAGAGCATTTTGTCCTCGATTTCCGGCATCTTGACCCTGTGCCAGTCTGCGGAGCTTTCGGTCCTGCATTCGGCATGATTGATTATCAGCTTATATTTCGGGGACGTATCAAGCATGGTTATTTTTACGTATCTGAAGGCGAATCTTCTGTGAAGGACAAGTCTGGAAGGAATAATATCCACATGAACATATTCTTCCTGTATCCAGCTGCTTGACAGCCAACCGTTGTATTCGCTTGAATTTTCACTGAGCTCTTTGAAGTTCTCGGCGAATTTCAGCTTTATGTACGCGGGCGCATCCGGGTGACTTCCGGAAAACGACAGCTCGAACGTAGGATAGCCCACGAGATGTTCGCCGAAATCAAGGCACAGATTCTCTCCCTTTCCTATGCTGAGCTTTGAAAGCGATTCAAGCTCAATGTCATTTTTTTCCTGACTGTAACGTTCTTTGAGCTTGAACCCTCCCACCGGCTCTTTGATCTTGTGCTTCAAAGTCGGGGTAAGTTCATTAGCTTTCGATATAAGGTAATAATCGATTTTCGGACGAAAATCTTTAATTATCGATATTAGCGCCATGTGATGTTCCTCGCTGAAATAAATTGATTTAAATATATCACAAAATTCCACCATATACAATTACATCCGGCAACGGATTACGTTCATTTTTTAACATTTCACGACTATTTGAGCATATGGCCTTGAATTCATGTTATTTTAGTAAAAACGGAAGTATTCACCGGAGGAGAGTTTTGAAAAAAATCGATTTCAACAATGGATGGATATGCAAGCCGCTGAACAGCCATGGAAAGCCTGTCTGTGTCACTTTGCCTCATGACGCGATGAGAACAGAATCTCGTGTCCCTACAAGCAGGGGCGAGGGGAATATCGGATGGTTTGAAGGCGGAGATTACGAATACTCCAAGCAGTTTGAAATTCCCGATGAACTGAAATCGGAAAAGCTCGTGCTTGAGTTTGAGGGCGTATATCATAATGCGGAAGTCATGATAAACGGTGAAAAAGCCGCATTCAGGCCATACGGATATACAAACTTTTATGTCGACTTAAGTCAGCATTTGAAAAGCGGTATTAACGAAATATCAGTAACGGCGAAAAACTCGGATCAGCCAAATTCCAGGTGGTATTCCGGAACAGGAATATATCGTCCGGTGTGGCTGTGGCATGCTCCGGAGGATCACATTCTCATAAACGGTGTCCGGATCGAAACGCTTTCGATAAATCCCCCGAAAATCAGAGTAGACGTAAAAACTTCCTCTCCCGGAGAAGTTGCGGTGGAGATACTCAAGTCGGGAAAACCCGTATCCGAGATCAAAGGAATACCTCCTTTTGACATTGAAATCGACGATGCGAAACTCTGGTCTCCGGACACACCTGAAATGTATACAGCCAAAGTAAAATTCAAAGATGATACTGCAGAGGAATCTTTCGGCATACGGGAACTGAAATGGACTCCTTCCGAAGGGATTACACTGAACGGAAACAGATATATAGTCAGAGGTGCATGCATACATCATGACAACGGAATACTGGGCGCATGCACTTACCCGGAAGTCGAAGAAAGACGAATACGCATTCTTAAGGAAGCGGGATACAACGCAGTGCGTTCCGCACACAATCCGTGTTCGAAATACCTTCTTGATGCATGCGATAAAATCGGAATGCTGATGTGTGATGAATACACTGACTGCTGGTATATGCACAAAAC
>CACXBN010000185.1 GCA_902765885.1 uncultured Ruminococcus sp.
CTTCTGTCATCATCATTTGAAACCTCTCCTATTCCTATAAATCTCACTACTGCAGCAGATAGATCGTATATAACTTTGCTTCAAAAAATCCTCCCACCGGATGCATATCATCCAGGAGCAGGCATTGAAACAACACCGATCGAATATCCTTCAAATGGTATATTTGATCATTTGCGTAACCCTGAAGATATGGCGGCATAATCTGGCCTGCCAAATCCTTGCGGCTCATAATACTGAGCAGATATAGCCCGTTGATAATATGCTTTCCAGACAAAGGAAACGCATAGGTCTCATTTTCTTCATACACGAAGCGATACCGGTAAAGCTCAGCCTCTGGGAATGAAAAGAAGCACGGCACAGTTTCCACAAAGGTTTTCCCTTCATATACCGGCTCACGCCTCCTGGCATAAGCCATTATGTTCAGATAGTTGGCATTGCGCTCCATCACATTATTCCGCCTGTGAAAACTATCCCCGCGGATGAGATGATTCTCAGTATAAACATTGTTTCTTGTCATATCATTTGCCAGATTCGCATATTCAGCCGTTCTCAAAAGATATACAAGAACCTCTTTCAGCTTCGATTCAGAGGTGATTTCCTTAACTGCGTCAATCCTGTAATCAATATGATCAAAGGACAGCGGAGCGCTGCCTTTCTTAATCTCCCTTTCGATCAGTCTTCTGATATCTCTTGTTGATTCCATGCTCTCTCCCTTCCGCCAGCGGACACTCTGTTTCCTTGCCCATAAAAAGAGGGCAGCTACAAGTTTTCCTCATAACTGCCCTCTCGCTGTTCTCTCTGATTGTTTTTTGATATCGCTCCATGTTGGCTGCTTTTTTGTTATATCGGGATAGTCGCTTATAAGTCCCGCTCCATTGGATCTCAACAGCCACATCTCCGCACTTTCCCTTTACCAGTCCCGGGAAAGCATTTTTCTTGATATGAAAGCCTATTCCCTTGAATTCTTTTCCTCCCCTGAACTCAATCGGAAATGGTATCCGGATATGCGGGAGCTTTTTATACAACTCCGTCGATAGAACAATATGATACTGTATCTTCAGTCCCAGATACTCACATTCTCCATCCAGGCAATAATTTGAGTCCTCCTGTTGTCTGAAGCAACCCGGCGACAGATTATTGATCCAAAAATATATAAGTTCTCTGTCCCCGGCTTCTTTTCGGATCTGCGCATAGAAATCTTTATATTTTCCGTTTTTCATCTTTCCTCCCATAGAAAACGGCCATGAAATCCGCGATCTCACAGCCGTTTGGTTGCAATATCAGTTGAAACTGCCTATCTACTCGTTTTCGGTCCTCCTTTCCGCCCAAACACCGTTATACATGTCATTGTTTACCATGGACCTGAAATGAAAATCTATGGTGTTAGCGGCGTTATACAGGACTGTTAGGATATAGTTCCTCTCATTGCTGACAGCTCTCTCTTTTCCGGCTTCCCTTAGCTTATCCAATGCATACCTGAATGTCTCCGCATCGACTTTTAAGAGCTTGGATTTGACTAGCTGATAGGGCATGTCCAGACTGTTTACGCGGACAGTCTTTCTCTCAAATGCAGCGATATCAGCCATGATATCTATCATTCCATCAATGGTCTCCTTCTCGTATTTGTATGAGCCTTCCGTAAAAATATAATCATACCCAATCTGCTCCTTTATGATCTCCTCATATATGCGGCGTTCCTCCATCATCTCATCAGTTCTGTCCCTTGGTTTGGGCGGGAGAATGTGGATAACTCCCGCTTGTGGCGCTGATAAGATATGATCTGAGTCAGTATAACCTGTTTCAGTATTTTTTGAGTCAGTATATCTTGGGTCTGATTTATCGACCGGTGGGTCTGATTTCCCGACCACTGGGTCTGATTCTCCGACCGGTGGGTCTGATTTCCCGACCAGTGAAATCTTGTCATTGCCGGAAAACCCATAATTTAACTGTATCTTTTCTTCCGCATTTTCCTGCAACCGGTCGGAAAAATCGACCACTTCATTCTTGCCAACTGTCTGCCCGGAATACTCGTCACCATATTCATCTCCAAAAACAGCATCCTCCATTGCGGGGTTTACCACCGGAATAGTTCTGTCTGTAACACCGCCATCATCCGATTCCACATATTCATTGAAATCATTCACAAAGATGATGTCACTCTTACCGGCTTCACGGCTCATGCGGTCCACAAGGCCGATCCCGTTTTCGGTATCCAGTTCGCGCATAACCTTCATTGCTTTGTCTTTACCGCAGCGAAGCCATTTCCGTATCTCCTTGATCGTAAAGATTATGAATACACGCTTATCTCTGGCAATCCAGCCGTTACTCTTGGAAAGATCCATGCGGTTTAGAAGAAACGCATATAAAATGATTGCTTCCAGAGACAGATCAGCAAACTTCGGATCCTCAAATAATGCTATCGGCACGCGGAGGAATTTGTATTTCTCTGATTTATTCCCGAAGAAGGGACGAAATATTCCTTTCATGGGCACCTCCTACTGTCTGCTCTTCCAGTCATCAAGCAGACTGAAGATTATGTTTTCTATTTGCTCATTGGTATACTCCGCCGAAAAATACTGGCTGAGGCGGTTATGCTTGATGGTCACGATACGCTCCGGCACCTGTTCAACAAACAAGATCGCGTGAATCGCCTCTCTGGTACACATACCATCCTGACTGAGCTTTTTCAGGTTCTTTGCCTGTGTAAGCGACGGA
>CACXBN010000186.1 GCA_902765885.1 uncultured Ruminococcus sp.
GGAGGAGCATCCAGAAACGAATCGAAAAAGCGATATGTTTCAATGCGAAATGAAATGAAAAAGTCTCTTTCGTCCATACTGAAGAGCTATTTCGCATACGACCCCGATACGGAAATGAAAATAGTCGAAAAGAATGCTAAAATCCTCGACAACCTTTCTGTTGTCATAAAGGACTTTTCGCTGCTTCTTGAGGAAAAGAAGAAAGAGTCATCGCTTATTGAATACAGTGATCTTGAAAAAATTTCTCTTGGGATCCTCTTGGATGAAAAAGGAAACCCGACACCGATAGCAGAGAGTGTCGGATCAAAATACAGGTATATCTTTATTGATGAGTTTCAGGATACCAACTATATTCAGGACGCAATCTTCAGATCTATTTCCGGAAACTCAAAGCGTTTTATCGTCGGAGACATAAAGCAGTCTATTTACGGGTTCCGCGGCGCGGATCCGGACGTGTTCGCAAAATACAGGGACATGTGGCTGACATACAGGGATGAGGAAAGTTCTGAGGCTTATACACACGGGAGTTCGATTTTTCTTAGCGAAAACTTCAGGTGCGAAAAGAATATTATTGACTTTGCAAACAGAGTCTCAGGGTATGTTTTTCCTCACGGGGGAATCCCGTACGGTAAGGAGGACGAACTGGTGTACTCAAAAAACACAGAACTCCATTCTTCTCCGCTCCCGGTGGAAATATGCAGGATTTCAACGAAAGGAACTCCTGAAGAAAGCGAAAACAGCTCCGAGAGTCAAAAGAACGATGATGCTGAAGCATTTTATGTTGCAGGCAGAATACAAAAAATGATAGGCAAATATCTTCCGAGCGGGAAAACCGTAAAAGCAGGAGATATAGCCATTCTGATGAGAAGCAGCAGAAGCGCTCTGCAGTTTAAAAACGCACTTGAAAAGCTGTCAATTCCGGCAGTTGTCGAAATGAATACTCCGGCATCCGAATCCCCGGCTGTCCTTCTTATCGTATGCATTCTGAATCTTATAGACAATCCGCTGAGAGATGTTTACACAGCCGGGGCATTAAGATCTCCGGTATTTGGTTTCAGCCTTGAAGAGATAGTTGAACTGAGAAAGTCGGAAGAAAATAGCCCGCTGTATCTGAGCTTAATAAGGGCAGCTCAGAACGAAAAAAACAGTGAAATGTCAAAAAAATGCTTAGAGACCGTGGAATGGGTAAACAAGCAGAAAACCGTCTCGAGAGGCATGAGAATAGACAGATATCTTGAGTATCTTGTGGATGAGATAAACCTGTTTGCCATTGATGGCATCAGAGGAAACGGCGGGGAAAGAGATGCCGTAAACAGAATTTTTTCCCTTGCATCCACATTTGTAAGGGAAAATTCCAGTGTTACAGGAAATCCGGACATTTCCTCATTCCTAGACAGACTTTCAGTCTTTATAGATGAAACGAAGGGTGATGTATCGGATGGCGGCAAATCAGCTCCCGATGCCGTAAACATAATGACGATACACAAATCAAAAGGACTTGAATTCCCGGTTTGCTTCATTTGCGGAACTCAGAGAAAATTCACAAAGAAAAACAGCCTTAATTCAATGCTGTTCAGCAAAAGGCTCGGAGTCGGAATGTTTATTCCCGACGAAAAGGGCCTTGTCAACTACAACAATTTTATCTGGAATGCCGTCAGAGACGATATCTATGAACGGGATATGCAGGATGAGATGAGGGTTTTGTATGTCGCAGTCACAAGAGCTGAGGAGCAGCTTATAGTAACCGCATCAGGTAAAAATCTTCCTGCCCTTCCGGCATCAGACTGTGCAGAGTACGAAATATCAGACGAGTTTTCCGTGAAGAATTCTTCTTCGCTTCTTGAATGGATGCAAAACGCTGTAACCTTGCATCGGGGCGGAGGGTATGTGGAAATAAAAGATATCTCTTCCCAGGAAATTGCATCCGCGGACGGCTCCGAACCGGTACTCGATTCTGTGGAGGCAGACCTGGATACACGGAAGTACGGAACAATTATAGACAACATGAACTATATATATCCATACAGCTATCTTTCCGGAGTACCGGCAAAAATCACCGTAACCAAGCTGTATCCACAGATACTGGATGAAGATGAGGATGACGGAATGCCTCTTTATGACGGTCACAGATCATTTGACAGAAATGAAGATTATCATCTGCCGTCACTAAAGCCAAGGCCCGAATTCATGATAAAGGAGGAAATCGATGCAAATGCGGCTGAGCGCGGCACGGCAACTCATGTTTTTCTGCAATTTGCTAATTTCCTGAGACTTCGTGACAAAGGCGCCGAGTATGAAAGAGAAAGACTGCTTGAAGAAGGGTATATCACCCGTGGCATGGCTGAGATTATAGACATGCTTCAAATCGAGAAATTCGCAAAAAGCAGCCTGATGGACAAAATGATCAGATCTGATATGATAAAAAGAGAATTCAGATTTGTTTCCGAACTCGATGCCTCTAAATTCACTACATCAGACGAACTGATAAGTAAATTTGATGTAAATAAGGTGAAACTGACTGTTCAGGGAGCCGTGGATTGTATTTTCAGAGATCCTGATACCGGTAAACTCGTCATTATAGATTACAAAACTGATAGATTCAGTGTGTCGGATATAAGACGAACAGATGGTTATGTTGAAAAAGTGCTTCAACTACGCCATGGTAACCAGTTAAGATACTACAGAGATATTTGCTCCGAAATATTTGAAGAGGCAGTGGATTCAATATATGTCTATTCAACACTACTCGGTAAATGTATTGAGATAATATAGTTTTTTTGAAAAAGCACATCTCTTTGATGGTAGAGTGAACCACATCTGGGATTCAATCCCCGATGTGGTTCACATGTTATACAGTACTAGTATCTTTTAAAATGTTGAACTGAGCACAGACATTTCTGGTGTTTTTATGCTTTTCTTAGGACACTCGTCGCCTAATCCTCGGTTATTCGATGTCCGAGATGCAGGCGATTTCTTATTGTCCATAATGTTATTGAAAAAATGCGATTTCGATGATATAATTTAAGATAGGTTTTTGTCGGTGTTTTTCCGAACATGACAAAAACAGAGGGAGGTGATAACATTGGATTATGCAAATCAGAATACGGAAAAAAGAAAAGCCCCTGTGATAATGAGAATCATAATCGTGGTTCTGACAGTTCTTTTTGTCTTTGCATCCGCAAGGTTTATGGGGAACTTTATAGTTAAATCCGATTCTGCGGAAAATGCATTTGTTCTTATGTTGTCTTCGGGCATTATTGGACTTCTCTTTGTTGTCATTTCCATAGGCCTTGCATCATTTCTGTATATAAGCGGCGCGCTGATTGAAACCGGAATTACCGGGATTCTTGGAATAGCAGCTCTGGCTCTTTCCGGAGCACCATATACCGTAACCATCATAATCGGGCTGATGTTTGTTATTGTCACTGTTTCGATGTCTGTGCTTACAGAGCATATAAAGGTGACACGTTTTGCCAGAATGGCCATAGTAGCCGCCATGATAGCAGCGGGTATGGCCGCATACCTTGTGTACGTTGCTTTTCCGATGATAGGAGGCATAAAGAACCTTCAGTCAACCATATCGTCATATGTTGAAAAAGTATCGAACATGGTTTTTCCGGCACAATTTCTTGAGGCGAACAAAATCAACAGTGAGTATTACAGCCTTATTTCAAATGAAGTCATACTGGCAATACCGGGATTGATTGCTGAATTTGCGGTTATCTCCGCATGGATAGCCGAGAAGATTTCCAAGGCAGCATGTTCCATTGCAAAAATCGATACGGAGCGATTTGTGACCAAAGACAAACTTACTTCCGTACCCGTAAGTTTCGGAGTGATATACATAGTGTCTCTCATACTCGGTTTCATAATGGCTCTAGGAACACCGGGAGTCCCGTACGCGGTGGTCAACTGCATAGCCTGCATAACCCTTCTTCCGATGGCTGCCGTTGGGTTTAGAGTTATCCGAAAGAGAAAGCTTCCGATATGGATAATAATTGTGACTGTACTGCTCAGCTTGTTCATAATCGGCATTGATTTTATTTTCAGAATACTGGCATTCTACGGATCCGTATCACTTATTATGCTCCATTTTATGAGAAAAAAGTTCGGGAAAAACGGCGTTTCCTATATCTTGGACGGAACGGTCGGGAAAAAAAGGGACGGTTCTTATCCCGATTTTCAGAATTATCCTTTTTCAAATGAAGGAAAAGATGATGAGAATGAACCGTTCGGCGACGACGAACAGGATGATTATCCGGAAGACGACGACGGGACATTTGATGATGACATAAATGGAACGCACCCCGGATTTGCAGGCACACCAGACGAATCGGAAGCTGATTCTGATGATGAATACGATGAATCCGGAGACCGGGAAAATACAGACAGCAATGACGACGAAGACTCAGAAGACGGTGAACCTGACAATCAGTAGGAAAGGCAGAAAACGATATGCTTTTTAACATTGATAAAGAGAGAAGAGGATCTTCCGGCAAAAAGAGCCAGATGCAGCAGGATGCATCCCGCTTGCGTACTCTTACTTTTGTTCTCATGGCGCTCGGCGGAGTGGTATCAATACTGCTCTTCGGTATACTGACAGTGCTTGCGAAGATGAGGCCGAGATATGCGGGACTTATTGCCATCGCCGTATACATTCTTATCACGGCGCTCATTTGGTTCCTGACCGCAAGAAAAACAAAAAAAGAATATAAATCAGAAGATCTTGCTCCCGTCATGGGAAGAATCATGTTTGATGCTGTTGTGGACATGAAGTCACCTGTTTTTATATGTGATTCCAAGGAGCGGATCGTATGGTACAACGCCGAAATGGAGAATCTCTTCGACAGAAATTTCAAACTCTACGAAAAGAGCATCAGTGAAGTTTTCGGCTTTGGCATAAAAGAACTTCATAATGTCAAATCTGCGCGCGGCCATAAGTTTTCTTATGGAAAAAGGACGTATTACGCGAGATATGATGAAGTAAATACAGAAAACAACAATTTCCTGCTTGTTATGACAGAAGATGCAACCAATGAGGAAAGACTTGCGACCGAGATGAAGCAAAATGAGCCGGTAGTTGCATATATAGTCATAGATAATTTCATGGAAATGATGCAGTATGACAGCGAGCTGTACAGGCCTGTCTTGTCCAGTATAGATGAGGTCATCAGAGAGTGGGTTCAGAATTATTCCGGTATTTTAAAGGAATATGAGAGAGACAAGTATCTCTTTATTACAGATGCAAGAACACTCAGCAAGATGATAGAAAAGAAATTCGACCTTCTTGACAATGTAAGAAATGTAATGTCCGGAGAGATATCAGCACCTGTAACGATATCAATGGGAGTTTCGGGAATCAAAGGAACATTCGAGGAAAAAGAAAAGGCTGCCTCGGCAGCGCTTGACATGGCTCTGCAGAGAGGCGGAGACCAGGCAGCTGTCAAAACGGACTATTCCATGGACTTCTTCGGAGGAGTGACCAAAACCGTTACAAAGAGAACGAGTGTCAGGTCCAGGGTAATTGCGGGCGAGTTGATGACCCTTATAAGAAAGTCATCAAATGTTCTGATAATGGGGCACAAATTTGCTGACTTTGATGCCATCGGTTCATGTGTCGGACTTGCCAGAATTGCGATGCACTGCGGCAAACGTGTCAACATAATCATAGATATGGATGACAAGAATCTGTTCGGTCCGAGAGCCCTCATTTCACAGGAGCCGGAGTTTTCCGGTGTGTTTGTGGATACATCCGAAGCAATGGATCTTCTTGAGACAGGCACTCTGGTTATAATGTCCGACCTCAATGACATCAGCAGGTCAGAAGAGCCTGAACTGGCACGAAGAGCAGAAAAGTTCGTTGTCATAGATCACCATATTAAGAAACTCGAGTTCGAAAAAGAACCTGATATAGAATATATTGAGCCGTCAGCCTCCGCAGCATGCGAGCTTGTTGCGGAAATGCTTGAACAGGTGCTGCCAAAGGATGCACTCACACCTGCAGAAGCCAATGTGATGCTTGCGGGAATAACTCTTGATACAAGCCAGTTCACAAAGAACACCGGAACAAGGACATTTTCCGCGGCAATGTATCTGAGAGACCGGGGAGCGGATCCGGCGGTTGTTAAATCGCTCTTCAGAGAGAGTTTTGACGATTATGTCAGAGAAGCCCAGTTCAGGGGAAATGTGCAGATATACAGAAATGCGTTTGCGATAACGGAGGTCGGTCCAGATGTCAAAACGGACGGGTCCTACAGAGTCATTGCAGCAAAGGCAGCGGACAATCTCCTGAAGGTTGAAAAAGTCGAGGCATCATTTGCAGTCATAAAGATAGCGGATATAGTTCATGTATCTGCAAGATCGTCAGGAAAAGTTAATGTTCAGAAAATAATGGAAACACTCGGCGGAGGCGGACACTTTGATGGCGCAGCCGCTCAGATAAAAGCTGAAAGTGTTGAAGATGTTATAGTCAAATTGAAAGAAGCCATAGATGAATATATGGGCAGATGAAAACTGGGGAGGGTAAGAAATGAAAGTCGTATTACTTCAGGATGTCAAGGGACAGGGAAAAAAAGATCAGATAATAGATGTTTCCGACGGATATGCCAGAAACTTTCTGATTCCCAAAAAACTGGCTCTTCAGGCAGACGCAAAAATACTTAATGATATTAAAAACAAAGAAGAAGCCAGACAGAGAAAAATAGAGCTTGAAAAGAAAGCCGCAAGAGAAACCGCGGAAAAGCTGCAGGCTCTGATGGTCAAAGTAAAGCTGCAGCAGGGAGCCGACGGCAAAGTCTACGGTTCCGTTACAACAAAGGATATAGCCGATGCTTTGCTTGAACAGTACGGCATTGAAATAGACAAGAGAAAAATCGTTTTGTCTTCACCAATAAAGCAGTACGGAACCTATCCGGTTGATGTCAAGATTTACCCTGAGATCACCGGTAAGATCAATGTGCTGGTTCATGAATGATTGAAACTGAGGATTACAGATGAGTACTGAAATAGACAGAATTAATCATGAGCTTCCTTTTTCGCTTGAGGCTGAACAGGCGCTGATAGCCTCAGTTCTTTTTAAGCCGTCATGCCTTGATGAAGTGGAAAAATACGTATCCCCTGATGATTTTTATCTTCCTCAGCATGTAGCGATTTATTCCTGCATGAGGGATATGTATAACAAATCAAAAAATGTCGATGTCGTTACGCTCATCTCAGAACTGGTGAAACTGGGTACATATGATGAGGCCGGAGGCAGAGCATACCTTACACAGGTAGCCACGGAGTATGAAAATGCTCTCAATGCAAAGGATTATGCGAGAATCATCTACGAGAAATCCGTTCTCAGAACTCTGATCAACGCAGGAGAACAGATTGCCGAAGATGCATATTCCGAAAACGGAGATGTAGAGAAACAGATCGAAGCAGCCGAAAAGAGAGTATATGACATTGCCCAGGGAAAGAGAGACAGCCGAGGCTTTATACATATCAAGGATATCATGTCCACTTCCCTTAACGAGCTTACGGTGAGGTCTCAGAATCCCGAATCCATAAAAGGTGTTCCAACCGGTTACAAGGATCTGGACAACATGATAGTCGGACTGGGAGATGCTGACGTTGTAATAATCGGAGCAAGACCCGGTGTGGGAAAAACTGCATTTGCACTTAATATTGCAGTTAAGGCGGCAAATGCAACAGGAAAAAAAGTGTGTATCTTCTCCCTTGAAATGTCTGCCATACAGCTTGCGGAGAGAATGATATCAAGTGAAGCATCCGTAAATGCATATAAGCTCAGGTCCGGACAGCTGGAGCCAAGGGACTGGAGAAACATAGCAAAGGCTGCGGAATTTCTGTCAACATGCAATATCCTCATAAGCGACAGCTCTGACGTCACCGTATCATCAATGATGTCAAAGCTGAGACGTGAAAGAGAAAATCTGGGCCTCGTTATAGTGGATTATCTCCAGCTTCTCAGCGGTGACAAGGGCGGCGGAAGACGCTATGACAACAGAGTCGTTGAAGTCGGGGACATTTCCAGAAGTCTTAAACTCATGGCGAAGGAACTCGGAGTTCCTGTTATCTGCTGTGCTCAGCTTTCAAGAGGAGTTGAAAAAACAAAGGAAAAAATACCGATGCTCTCGGATCTCAGAGAATCGGGTTCAATTGAACAGGATGCGGATATAGTAATGTTCATCCACCGAGATTATAACTCGATGATAACAAGCGAAAATGAGGAATCAGTCGCAAAAATCATTGTAGCAAAGAACAGACACGGAAGGACAGGGGAATTTGATCTCAACTGGATACCGCAGTTCTATAAATTTACGGGAATAGACAGCGAAATTCAATAACGGAAGGAGCCTGGCCCACTGTGATGTGGGCCTGATCTTTGATAGTATGATCCGGCCTCGAAAGGGTTTGAAATATGGCATATTTGGAAAACATAAATACACCTGATGACATCAAGCGTCTGAACACAGAGGAGCTCGAGGTCCTGGCTGAGGAAATCAGAGAGAAGATAATAGAGACAGTTGCGGCAAACGGAGGTCACCTTGCTTCCAATCTCGGCATAACGGATGTAACTGTTGCTCTGCATAAATCATTCTCATGCCCGGATGACAGTCTCATTTTTGATGTCGGCCATCAGGCATATGCTCACAAGCTGATAACCGGAAGATATAATGATTTTAAAACACTTCGAAAAGCCGGAGGCGTGACAGGGTTTACTAACAGAGATGAAAGCAAATACGATTTTGCGACATCAGGCCACTGCGGAACGTCTCTTTCAATGGCAATAGGCGTTGCCGAAGCCAATAAGCTTGCCGGATCCGAAAACTGGGCAGTGGCTGTAATAGGCGACGGATCGCTGACAAACGGAATGGTCTATGAGGGACTTGAACAGCTGAAGGATAAGAATCTCAGAGTGATGGTTATTCTCAATGACAACGAAATGTCCATTTCAAAAAATGTCGGCGGAATATCACAGTATCTTTCAAAAATAAGGACCAGCGAAGGGTATTTCGGCTTTAAACTGGGACTCAAAAAATTCTTTTCAAAAGTTCCTCTTATAGGAAAAGGACTTATAAAAATCGCCACCAGCATAAAAGAGTTTATAAAGAGACTGTTCGGAGCACAGACCATATTTGAAAAACTCGGACTTGAGTATATAGGCCCCGTGGACGGAAACGATCTAAAAAAACTTCTGGCGGTGATTGAAGAGGCTAAACAGAAAAAATGTCCCGTTTTGGTCCATGTTAAAACCATAAAGGGACTTGGTTATGGACCTGCTGAAGTCAACCCCGAAAAATATCACAGTACGGGTGGATTTGAAATAGACAGCAAATCGGAAACACGACCTGTGAGACCGAAAACTTTCACAAATGCTGTTTCCGAACTCATAACAGCCGAGGCTGGAACAGATGAAAGAATAGCGGCAATAACTGCTGCGATGTCAAGCGGATGCGGCCTCGGATCCTTTGAAAAAGAGAATCCCGAAAGATTTTTTGATGTGGGAATCGCCGAGGAGCATGCCGTGACATATGCTGCAGGACTTGCGATGGGAAGTCATGGAAGAATTATCCCGTTCCTTTTCATGTATTCCACTTTTACTCAGCGTGTGTTTGATCAGCTGTGGCATGACATCGGTCTTCAGATAACGGAAAAAAATGACTGCCATATCGTTTTTATGGTCAGTCATGCAGGGCTGATAGAAGGAGACGGCGTCACCCATCAGGGAATATACGACCTTTCACTCATATCAATGGTGAACGGAACCACCATTTATTCTCCTGACAATTTTGAAGCGCTTAACAGGTCTTTCAGAGATTCGCTTTCAGGTAAAGGCTTATGTGTAATAAGATATCCGAAGGGAACGGAAGCGGAGTACAAACATACGGTGTTTGAAGACCATGACACATGGAAAGTCAGCACAACGGGTGAAAAATCCGGTACGGTAGTCATCACATACGGAAGAATATCCGAAAATGTAGCACAGGCATGTGATAAGTGCGGATGCAAAACTGTTGTTTTGCGCCGACTCAAGCCGCTTCCGGACGATGAGACATTTATTGAACTGGTTAAAGGATCGAAAAAGCTTATTGTGATAGAAGAGGTCATTCGCCGCGGAGGACTTGGCGATTATTTCCTCGAATCATATAGTGAGAAAAATATCAGTGTGAAAGCGATTGACGATACATTTGTTCCCAGCGGGGACTTGAACAGTCTGTATAAACACTGCGGACTGGATGTAGAATCGCTGTCCGGCTGGATAGGTAAATGCATGAGGGAATAGATTATACAGCGGGGAAACAATGGATAATATTGAAGCAATTAAATTGAGACATTCGGTAAGAGACTATTCGGACAAGCCCGTTGAGGGAGAAACTCTTCTTGAGCTTGCCACGATTATTGATGAATGCAACAAGGTGAGCGGGCTGCACCTTCAGCTTGTCAGGAATGAACCTAAGGCATTTGATTCCGCCCTTGCTCATTATGGCAAATTCAGCGGAGTATGCAATTACATAGCACTTGTCGGGCGTTCTATGCCTGAATATGCAGAGAAGTGCGGATATTACGGAGAAAAGATAGTAATAGAAGCTCAGAAAATGGGACTCAACACCTGCTGGGTGGCGCTGACTTTCAAAAAGATGCCGAATGCATACAAAATCAGAGCAGGTGAAAAACTATACGGCGTAATTGCGGTAGGATACGGTAATTCCAGCGGGTGGCCGCATCGTTCAAAAAAAGCCGAAAAGGTAAGCAATCTCAATGATGATTCACCGGAATGGTTCAAGAAGGGTGTTGAAGCTGCTCTTCTGGCACCGACTGCGATGAATCAGCAAAAATTCCGTCTGACGCTAATCGGTAACAAGGTTGAGGCGAGAGCGGGTTTCGGTCCGTACTCAACGGTCGATCTCGGAATAGTGAAGTATCACTTTGAGCTCGGATCCGGCAAAGGCCGTGAAGTTTGGAGATGAAATAAAAAAACCGACACACTGTGGTGTCGGTAAGATGACGCGCCATACAGGATTCGAACCTGTGGCCTACCGGTTCGTAGCCGGGCACTCTATCCGCTGAGCTAATGGCGCATCTTTTGTCAGCGGGAATATAATATCACAACCGGTTGCCTTTGTCAATAAGAATAACAAAAAACATGGCGACCATTAATGTGCTGCATGTGCTGCGGATGATATATTTAGCACCATGCGGAAATAGGATTTGATGCATATAACAGCATATCTTTCGAAATGGAATACCGACGGAGGGGAAAGTTGTTTACATATAAAGCCGGAGTCGATATCGGCTCTACCACGATAAAACTCGTAATTCTTGATGAGAAAAACAAACTGATATTCGGAGAATACAGACGCCATTTTGCCCACATTCAGGAAACCTTCACGGAACTGCTGAAGGAAGCCAGGGATAAATTCGGCGAATGTGCACTGACTATGATGATTACCGGGTCAGGCTCCATTAATCTCGGAAAGGCTCTGGGAATTCAGTTTATACAGGAAGTCGCTGCAGTGTCTGAGGCTCTCAAAAAGACAGCTCCGCAGACCGACGTTGCAATAGAGCTTGGCGGCGAAGATGCCAAAATCATATATTTTGACGGTGTTAATGTTGAAGAGCGCATGAACGGTGTGTGTGCCGGGGGTACGGGATCTTTTATAGATCAGATGGCGGCTCTTCTTCAGACGGACGCAGAAGGACTGAATAAAGCAGCCGAGAACTATACGAAAATATACCCTATCGCTGCACGCTGCGGCGTTTTCGCTAAGACTGATATACAGCCGCTTATAAACGAGGGTGCTGAGACGTCAAATCTTGCGGCCTCTGTTTTTCAGGCTGTTGTGAGCCAGACAATATCAGGACTCGCATGCGGGAGACCGATAAGAGGATGCGTCGCATTTTTAGGCGGACCACTTCATTTTTTACCGGAACTGAAAAAAGCCTTTATAAGAACACTCGGATTAACCGAAGAGAACATAGTCGATCCGGAAAACTCGCATTTGTTTGCCGCAATGGGCGCTGCAATGGAGTCTGTCGAGAGTGAAAAAACAGAAATATCCGCTCTCATTTCAAGACTTGAGAGCGGCATTTCAATGCAGTTTGAAATTAACAGACTGTCGCCGCTTTTTGAGTCAGACGAAGAATATGATGAATTCGTTTCAAGGCATGAAAAATCCGTAGTGAAAAAAGGCATACTCTCGGATTATTCTGGAAACTGCTTTCTCGGCATAGATGCCGGATCAACCACCACGAAGCTTGCGCTTATCGGAGAAGAAGGAGAGCTACTCTATTCTTTTTATACAAGCAACATGGGCAATCCCGTAAAGACAACAATGAAGGCCCTTGCGGAACTGCGTGACATGATGCCGAAAGGAGCCGTTATAGCGAGAGCCTGTTCGACAGGATACGGAGAAGCACTTCTGAAGACGGCATTCGCGCTTGACGAAGGTGAAGTCGAAACAGTGGCGCACTGTACGGCCGCATCATTTTTTGAACCCGAAGTTGACTGCGTGCTTGACATCGGCGGTCAGGACATGAAGTGCATAAGACTGAAGAACGGTGTCGTCGACAATATAATGCTCAATGAAGCATGCTCATCCGGATGCGGTTCTTTTATAGAAAATTTTGCAGTTTCTCTGGGCTATACTGCCGAAGAATTTGCGGCTCAGGCGCTTCTTGCAAAGCATCCCGTCGATCTTGGCACAAGATGCACGGTATTCATGAATTCAAATGTGAAGCAGGCACAGAAGGAAGGAGCAACCGTTCCGGACATTTCTGCAGGACTTGCCTATTCGGTAATAAAGAATGCACTGTTTAAAGTCATCAAGCTGGGGACAGCCGAGGAACTCGGAAAGAAGATTGTGGTTCAGGGAGGCACGTTCCATAACAGGGCGGTTTTGAGAGCATTTGAAAAAATTGCCGGAGTCGATGTGGTATGCCCGGACATATCGGGAATCATGGGTGCTTTCGGTGCAGCGCTTCTCGCTCGCGGCAACTATGACGGCCGTGAATCGTCTATGCTTCCTCTCGACGACATTGAGAACCTGAAATATGAATCCACATCTGCCAGATGCGGCAGATGTTCCAACAACTGCATGCTGACGGTAAGCACGTTTCCCGGAGTCAACGGAGAAAAATCCAGACGGTATATTTCAGGAAACAGATGTGAGAGGCCGCTGGGAGGAGACTCAAAAACCAAGGCTCCGAACATGGTTGAATATAAACTGAAAAGAATTTTCGATTATGAACCCCTGAAGGAGGGAGAAGCAAAAAGAGGTATCATAGGAATACCCAGAGTTCTCAACATATATGAAAACTATCCTTTCTGGGCGACGTTTTTTAAAGAACTCGGCTTCAGAGTCGTTTTGTCTCCCCTTTCCGGAAGAAAAATATATGAGCTTGGAATGGAATCGATTCCGTCAGAGTCTGAATGCTATCCTGCCAAGCTTGCTCACGGACATGTCCAGTGGCTGATAAACAATGGAATTGAAACGATCTTTCATCCATGTGTTTTCTATGAAAAACAGGAAACCAAAGGTGCTCAGAATCATTTCAATTGTCCTATCGTTGTGTCCTATCCGGAAAACTTAAAAAACAATGTTGAAGCAGTTGCTGACGGCAATGTCAGATACATCAGACCTTTCATGGCATTCACAGACAAAAAAACCGTGAAAAACAGGATGAGGGAACTGTGCGTCAAGGAATGGAATATAGATTCCCGAGAAACTGACAGGGCCGTGGACTTGGCATGGAATGAGCAGATAAAGGCAAAAGATGATATAAGGCATAAGGGCAGAGAACTGCTTGATAAGATGACAGCAGACGGAAGCCGCGGGGTTGTTCTTGTAGGAAGACCGTATCATGTCGACCCTGAAATTAATCACGGAATTCCCGAAATGATAGCATCTTATGGCCTGACCGTCTTCACTGAGGACAGCATCCCCGTCGATTTTGAACCTTCAAGACCGCTCAGAGCTAATGACCAGTGGGTCTACCATTCAAGGATGTATACTGCTGCTGAATTCGTAACAAAGAGAAATGATCTTGAGCTCATACAGCTCAATTCATTCGGATGCGGTCTGGATGCGGTAACAACGGACCAGGTGAATGAGATCCTTTCAAAAAGCGGAAAACTCTATACTCTTTTGAAAATAGATGAGGTTAATAACCTTGGGGCTGCAAGAATAAGGATAAGAAGCCTCTTATCGGCAATGAATACCAGAAAAGAAAACGGAATCGTCGCCGAAACTGTCAGCAGGCCCTATGAAAGAGCGGAGTTCACAAAGGAAATGAAAGAGGAAGGTTACACCATTCTTGCTCCTCAGATGAGTCCGATACATTTTGACATACTCGAACCAGCCTTCAAGAAGCACGGATATAATGTCGTCATACTTGATAATTCCAACCGCAACGCGATTGACACCGGGCTGAAGTTTGTAAATAATGATGCATGTTTCCCTTCAATAACCGTTGTGGGACAGATAATGGATGCCGTACTGTCCGGAAAATACAATACTGACAGACTGGCAATAATGATGACACAGACCGGAGGCTGCTGCAGGGCAAGCAATTATGTCGGTTTTATCAGAAGAGCTCTGGAAAAAGTAAATCTTACACACATTCCCGTGATTTCTCTGAACATGAACGGAATGGAGAAAAACCCTGGATTCAAACTGACTCCCGGCATGATCATCGACGGGGCGAAAGCGGTTGTTTACGGTGACCTCATCATGAGATGCCTTTATCGGGTAAGACCGTACGAAAAGACCAAAGGTTCCGCGGAAGAGCTCCATGACAAGTGGACAAAAATCTGCATAGATTCCATAGTCAATCCCGATACCAAATACAAATACGGTAAAATCTGCAGGGGGATAGTAAAGGATTTTGACAATCTCCCCATAGACGAAAAACTGGTCAAACCCAGAGTGGGGATCGTAGGGGAGATATTAGTTAAATATATGCCTCTTGCCAACAACAATCTTGTGAAAGTCCTTGAAAGAGAAGGGGCAGAGGTGGTTGTTCCTGATCTTCTGGATTTTATGAACTACAGCATATACAATAATTACTACAAGCACAGATACCTTGGAAAAAGCTGGATCTTTTCGGCTGTTGCCGCTGTAGGCATCAGGGCCATAGACAGTATAAGAAAAGCAGCGGTTGATGCACTTAATCTGAGCAGAAGATTTGCGTCTCCGAAGCCAATAGCGGAAAAAGCTGAACTAGCCAAACCGATTCTGTCTCTCGGAAATCAGTACGGAGAAGGATGGTTCCTTACAGGAGAAATGGCGGAGCTTCTGACATCTGATGTTCCCAATATTGTATGCATACAGCCGTTCGGTTGTCTTCCAAACCATGTTGTAGGAAAAGGTGTCATAAAGGCCCTCAGAAAAACATATCCACAGGCGAATATCGTAGCCGTGGATTATGATCCAGGCGCAAGCGAGGTCAACCAGCTTAACAGAATCAAGCTGATGCTCTCTTCAGCTAAAAAAAGCATCAGGGAGAAAATGGAAAAATGCTCGGATCCGTATGGAAAGCACCTTGAACCCGATTTGACATAGAGAGGTGCGGAAACAAGAGTGAAAACACACTACCTGAGGAAAAGAAACAGCATTAATGTATTGATCCAGATCATCGACCCTCATGAACTTGAAACGATGGAAGACGAGATTTGTGAGATAGAGAGAAGAGCCGAAACCGATGATTTTGATTTCATTGCTGTGGAGACGGACAGCTGGAACACGGATCTGTCTCCATGGGAGGCACCGGCTGTGCTTGGAAGCGAAGGATTCGGAGCCGGAGCCCGAAAAACTCTCGAGTACATAAGAGAAAATGTCGTGCTGCCTATCAATACCGGCGGCAACAAAAACATTATCGTCGGAGGATATTCTCTTGCAGGTCTCTTTGCGCTCTGGGCTGTATGTGAAACTGACTGCTTTCGCGGAGCAGCGGCAGTGTCGCCGTCAGTATGGTTTCCGGGATTCACGGATTATTTCAGAAACAAAAAAGTTGAGACCGAAAAAATCTATCTCAGTCTCGGAAAGAGAGAGGAAAATACAAGGAATCAAGTGATGGCAAAAGTGGGGTCTTCCATCAGAGAAGTATATCAGGCTTTGAATGAGAAAAAAATAAAGTCTGTTCTCGAGTGGAATGAAGGAAACCACTTTACAGAACCGGAAATAAGAACAGCCAGGGGGTTCTCCTGGCTGATCGGACAAAAAGCAGGCCCGTGATCGTCTCACGGGCCTTGTCATTTATGCGGATTTCTCGGTATCCGCTTTTTCCTCGGTTTCTTTTACCTCAGGATTCACCTGAGTTCCCAGAAAGGCCGGAATCTGAATGCCCGCCATCTTCATTGTGTCGCTGAGAGGGGGAATCGCCTTCATCATATTTGAGAGAAAGTTTGCTGTGGTGGAAGTTTCACCGGAACCACCCATGGAATCCCAGACCGTGATCTTGTCAATCTGAAGGTTCTTGATGGCCTCGACCTGAATCTTCGTAAGCTCTTCAATCTTGTCAACAAGCATCATCTGGATGGCTGCGCTGGTATCTCCGCCTGCTGCTGCCACTACTTTTGCATAGCCCTCAGCCTGTTTTTCAAGAATTTCCTGAATACCTCTTGCCTGTGCTTCCATAGTTGCATATATTGCATCTGCTTCACCTTTTGCACGACGTCTTTTCTGCTCAGCCTCAGCTTCGGCTTCAAGTTCTTTTCTTTCTTTTTCTATCTTTGCTGCAGTGATGATATCTGCCTGTCTGGTTGCAAACTCTCTGTCTGCACGTGCTTTTTCAGCCTGCTGCTCGGCTGCGTATGCTTCTTCAAGCGCTTTTGCAGATGCTATTTTTTCTGCTGCTGTTGCTCTGCGCTGTGCCTCAGCCTCTTTTTCACGTCTGAGCGCATTTGACATTGCTACCTGTGCAAGGGATTCGTTTTCACCCTTTATTGCAGTTGCGTTTGACTCTGCGACACTGATCCTCTGGTCTTTGAGCGCACTTGCCTCGCCTATGGAACCTTCTCTGTTTCTCTCGGCAACTGATTTCTTGGCATCGTTGATAGCCTTTGCCGCAGCCTCTTTTCCAAGAGCCTCTATGTAACCTGACTCGTCAGTGATGTCTGTAACATTGACGTTTATCAGTCTGAGACCTATCTTTTTTAGTTCGGTTTCAACATTGTGGGAAACAGCTTCAAGAAATTTGTCCCTGTCGGTGTTGATCTCTTCAATATCCATAGTAGCTATTACAAGACGGAGCTGTCCGAATATGATGTCTTTTGCTAGCTCCTGGATTTCACCGAGTTTTAATCCGAGAAGTCTTTCGGCGGCGTTTTGCATGACTCCAGGCTCTACTGAAATACCAACTGTGAATCTGGAAGGAACGTCAACTCTGATATTCTGATGAGACAGAGCGTTTGTAAGGTCTACATTGATAGACATCGGGGTAAGATCCAGATATTGATATGACTGAATAACCGGCCATATGAATGCCGCTCCTCCATGGATGCATTTTGCGGATCTTGTGGAACCATCGGAATTCGTTCCAACTTTACCATATATGACAAGCACTTTGTCAGAAGGACATCTGCGATATCTTGAGAGTACCACAAGTATCATTGAAAACACTACAAGTGCAATCACTATGATTGCTATAATTGCTGATTCTGGCATTTTATTGCCCTCCTTTGATTAATATTATATTTGATTTACCTATCGATGACAGGTCTTACTACCACTATGTTTTTGTCGGTTACTGATACGACTTGCACGCTTGTTCCCGTTTTTAATTTTTCGTCGTGATCCGTTACAGCTTCAAGTTCCACGAATCTGTCCTGGAGAAGCATTGTTATTTTTCCGATGCCGCTTCTGTTCGGAGGAATGGGTATGTACACTTCTCCCATGTGAGCTATGGCGTTTCTCACTGATATTGTTCCGTTTTCCTGAAGCTTAAGGGATAGTTTGATCACCAGCGCACAGAACAGCAAGGCTATAAAGCCACCGGCAAAGGATATGAGAATACTGGGAACAATATTCATCCCAGAATCCACCATGGCTATTCCTAGCCAACCACCCACTGCGAGAAATGCTACTATTCCGCGTATTGTGAACAGTCTCAGACCGGCTGCGTGATGTGAGCCGGAACCATGCGATGACGTGTTAACATCATTTCGGTCGCCAACTTCAAAATGCGATTCTGCTTCGGGAGTCTCGCTCATATCGATTTCCGCCTCATCTATTTCGGCATCCATATCGACATCCGTGTCAGCATCAGTGTCAATGTCACCGTCTGAATCCGCATCTGTGGAGAAATCGTGGTCGGCTTCACCGTTATCAAATTCGCTTTCGTGGCCTCCGAGACCCACTATAAGCATGATTGTCTGGATTATGAGTATCAATGTGGCGGGGATTGCTACACTTGCAAGTATCTGCTGCAGCAGCGTCAACCCTTCCCACCAGTTTGTAAACCACTGCATTATCTGGTCCTCTCTTTCAGTTGATTGAAATACAGTTCAGCATTTTTTTTAAGAGTGCATGAATGATAGGCATTCAGCATGACGAGGAGCGCGAGAGTAAGTCTCTGCTCTGCATCAGAATAGTATTTCAGATTATATTGGGATATGGTCTCCTTGATAGTATCGCGCAAAGCCTTTTCATAGGAGCTGTCGGCTGTTTTGTATATTACTTCGCAGACACAGTCATAAAGATCCTGCTCGGATATTAGTTCGTCCTTCTCATCATCTGTGACGCCGTTGATCATGCCGAGAAGCTTGCCGATGTCGTCGATGCTCATCGAATCTCTCATCATACTTATAATGAGTATTCTTGCGACATGCCTTGCGTAATACTTTTTCTTTATTGTGTGAGGAACAAAATTCCTTTTAACCCAGTTTTGGATGGTGGATGGCTCAAGGCCTGTTATGGCACAAACCTGTGAAAGAGACAGGCCGTCAGCGGCAGAAATCATGGGACTTAACAAAGAAAACGGTCTCATCTGGTTTTTATCTGACGGAATTATGGTTCCCGGAATATAATTGTTCATTGGTTGTCACGCCTCCATCTCTTGAGTTTACATGATTATATCACAAGTTCACGTGAACCGCAATAGTTTTTTGAAAAAAATGATTATTATTTTAACGATTATGTCTTGCATGAAATTTGACATATCCAGAAAAAGAATAAAAATACGGAAACGAATGGAATTTTCATTATTTATTCATTTTTGCATATGCTTTGCGTGCCGACAAACATCATCGGATTTTGAATTTCAGATCCCGGAATATTCATAAATTGCCTTCAAAATGCGCTAAATACAGCCTTTTTTGAATTTTTGAAGGAAATGAATTTCAAACTTGTCAAAACAAAATGGAAACTATTTTATCACCTTTTTTTAATATTGAATCAAAAAATACTTGTAATTTTTTTTTTACTGTGGTAAAATTATCGAAAGTCTTAATATAGGAAGAATGTCTAAAGAATTTCTGAATATATTTGACTGAAAATGTATTATTCGCAACAGCGTCTAATATAAAATTTTTTTGGAGGAAGATGAAAACCATGAGTAAGAATCTTGCTAAGTTCCTTGCGTTCATGCTTGTCGTTGTGATGGTCTTCTCTCTGGTAGCTTGTAACACAACAACTCCACCAGTAGATACAAAGGATACCACACCAACTCCTGACACCAAGGACACCACACCAACTCCTGACACCCAGGAAACAGAACCTGACACTCAGGAAACAGAACCTGAAGCAGATCCTCTCGAAGGCAAAGGCTCACTTGAGTATCCTGCATTCAATGTTGGATCTCTCGAAGTCGCTCTCGGATCAGCTGATGGCGGTGAAGTCGGATATGACGTCTACGCAGGAGTAGAAGGCAAAGACTATACCGACGAAGAAGTTTACACATTCCATGATTATACCGCTGGAATGTCCAACCTCAACTGGAACCCACTTTCATGGGAAACAAATGATGACAGTGCTATCCTCGACTACCTCAGCAGAGGTTTCTACGGATTTGAACTCAATTCTGACAAGACAGGTTGGTCAATCACATGTGAAATGGCTGAAGAACTTCCTGTTGACGTAACTGCAGACTATGTCGGACAGTACGGCATCAAAGAAGGCGAAACAGCAAAAGCATGGAAAATCAAACTCAACGAGCTTGCAACCTGGAATGATGGAACTCCCATCAACGCTGATACATATATTTACTCTTATCAGCAGCTCCTCGATCCCGCACAGCTCAACAGACGTGCTGACTCCCTCTATGCAGGTAACTTTGCTATTGTTGGCGCAGTTAACTACTTCAACCAGGGCAGAGAAGCTTACAATGCTCTCGGCCAGCTCGTAGCTGATTATGAAGCAGCAGGCGGAAATGTTGATGATCTGTACATTGACGCAGTAGGCTTCTGGAATGCAGCTGGTTATATCGACGCTGAAGGCAACGAAGTTTCTCAGTATGTATCTGTAACAGACGAAACAGAATATTCCAAAGACGGTGCAGGTGACGATGCATTCTCAGGAAAGTCGCTCTATGACGAATACTTCGCACCGGGTGCACAATATGAATCATATGCTCCCGATTACTGCTTCACAAAGCAGACATACGAAGCTAACTACAGCTGGGACAATGTTGGTATTCTCAAGACAGGTGAATATGAGATCGTTCTCATAACAACTGCTCCTACAGAAATGCCTAACTACTATGTTCCTTACAATCTTTCCAGCACATACCTTGTAAAGGAAGATCTGTACGAATCCCTCAAGAATCCGGACGACCCGAAGGTTAACACATACGGCACTTCTCTTGAAACAACAGCTTCATACGGTCCGTATATGATGACATACTTCGAACTTGACAAGAAGTACGTTCTTTCACGTAACGAGAACTGGTATGGTTATAAAGATGGCAAACACCTCGGCCAGTACCAGACAGACATTATAGACGTTCAGCTCATCGCTCAGCAGGCTACAGCTCTTCTCGCATTCCTTAACGGCGAAATAGACAACGTATCACTTGTTGCAGCTGATATGACTAAATACGGTGCAAGCGATTATATCCGCTATACACCACAGTCCTACACAACAAAACTTACATTCAACTCTGATGAAACATCCCTTGCAAGCCGTGAAGGCAAGAACGCAATCGTTCTTTCCAACCTTAACTTCCGTAAGGCATTCTCCCTTGCAATCGACCGTACAACATTTGCTCAGTCCTATACTGCTGCAGGTTCTGCAGGTTACGGTATGCTGAACTACATGTATGTTTATGATCCGTTCACCGGTGCATCTTATCGTAACTCCGATGGTGCAAAGGCTGCTATCGTTGATCTCTATGGACTTACATATGGCGAAGACGGTGACTTTGAAGACGTTGACGAAGCTTACGATGCAGTAACAGGTTATGACCTCGAAGCAGCACACGAAGCTATGCAGCTCGCTTATGACGAACTGACAGCTGAAGGCGTTTACGACGGCGGAAACGTAACACTCGTTCTCTCTGTTTACTCTTCAGATGACACATATATCCAGATGTTCAACTATCTGAATTCAGCTCTCCAGGCAGCTGCAGAAGGAACTGACTTCGAAGGCAAAGTTGCTCTCGAGATGAAAGTTGACGCTGACTACTATGATTCCATGTACTCCGGTAATGCAGACATCATCTTCTCCACATGGGGCGGAGCTGCATACTCACCATTCACACTGCTGTATGAATGCTACTGTGATGCAGGAATAAATGATGACCCGAACCAGATGGAATACGGTTTCGATTCCAGCAAGGTTATGATAGCTCTTAAGATCAACGGTCACCAGTTCGTTGAAAGTCTCCAGAGATGGGCTCTTTGGATGGATGCTCAGGATATCACAATCACATCTACGGATGGTGAACTTACACTCGATGCATTCGGCAACTATGATGCTGATTCCAGATGTGCTATATTCGCTAAGATGGAATATGTATATCTTGCAAACTATGTAAATACTCCTTTATACTATCGTAACGTTGGTTCTCTTGTTTCCCAGAAGGGTGATTACGCTCTTCAGGAATATGTAGACCTTATCGGATTCGGTGGTATCCAATTCTACACCTACAACTACTCTGACGCTGAATGGGCAGAGGTTGCAGGCACACTTCAGTATTAATCTGAACCAAGATTACTGATTAAACACTATTAAGTGTTCGACGCCGCGGTCACGGGCACTGTTCCCGTGACCGTGTTGCGTTATTTTTTGATTTACGAGCAATTGGTTTATTTATTATTTTTAATTACTTATCTTCGAAAACTACACTTACTTAAGTGATAATATATATAATTTAGCGGGTTTTTAGTGATTCTGCTAAAAAATTCCAAATAAGGAAAACACTAAAATGACGAAGTATGTTCTTAAAAGAATAGTGTTGATGATCTTCACTTTTCTCATCATTACAACAATATGTTTTATCCTTATTAAGCTGCTTCCGCTGCCTGCCATCAAACAGATGGGCCGAGATGTGAGTCTGATTGAAAAGCGCAGGGAGGAAATGGGATACAACAAGCCCATTATGGTACAGTATGGTCTGTACTGGCAGCATCTTCTCAAGGGTAATCTGGGCCTCGGTGAGCAAATGTATGTCTCACTTGAAGTGTCCGATGTTATTTTGCAGAAACTGCCGTATACCATAGTAGTTAACCTGTACTCGTTTATCATTTCTGTACCTTTAGGCCTGCTTTTGGGCATATATGCGGCACTTAAGAAAAACACCTGGAAGGATCACTTAATTTCCACGCTTGTTATTATATTTATTTCGGTTCCTTCCTATGTATATGCATTTTTGGTGCAATATCTGCTATGCTTCAAGGCAGGATGGTTCCCGTTAACCATTGCTTCACAGCAGGAAGCTACGCTGTTCTCATGGAAAATGTTCCATTCAATGCTTCCTGCGGTTATCTCACTCGGATTCGGAACAGTTGCGGGATTGACGAGGTTTACCAGAGCAGAGCTGAGTGAAGTTCTCACAGGGGATTATCTGCTACTTGCGAGAACGAAGGGACTCACAAAGAACCAGGCCATTGTAAGACATGCTTTGCGAAATGCCATGGTTCCTATTTTGCCTATGATTTTGGGCGAGTTTGTCGGTATTATCGGCGGGTCGCTTATTATAGAATCTATTTTCTCAATTCCGGGCATAGGAAATCTGTTTGTCCAGTCCATAAATTTGCGGGACTATAACTTCTTCATGGCTGACACTGTAATTTATACTCTTATAGGACTTGTTGCCGGCCTTGTCATAGATTTAAGCTATGGCTTTATTGATCCTAGAATAAAGATGGGGGCGAGATAATGGATATTAATAACATTCCAAAAGAAAAATTTCGCCTTGCCAATACATCTGACAGAATCAGTGATAAAAAGTTTGCTACAAAGCCGATAGGATACTTCAAGGACGCAATGATTCGTTTTTCAAAGAACAAATCATCTGTTGCGGCAACAATTATCATTTTTATATTGCTTCTTTATGCTATTTTCGTTCCGATTTTTTCTCCGTACACTGTTTCGGACAGGGATGGCTATTATAAAATGGCTCTTCCGAAGTCAACATTGTTCGCATGGCTGGGCTGGGATGGCTGCGGAGAACAGAAAGAAACACAGGCAGGGTATGATTATTACAACGGTATCGGACAGGAGTACGGAACAAGTGCTGTTGTAAAAGAAAACTCCACATCTGTTGATGCGGCTACAGGTCAGGTGTACCACAATATATACGTTGACTCATATGAAAAAGTTGGCTTTGTTTATGCTGACCTGCACGCTGATGCATACGAAAAGTTGCAGAGGTATCAGGATGAAACAGGAATTCAGGTCCTTTATCCAATACCCACATACTACAAAACTCAGTTTGTAGCTGTGTCAAGCACGGCAAATCTCTGGTATGAGCTTGAAAACGAAAGACCTGAAACATCCGGAGCTTCTAAGTATCATGATGAACAGGGCAACCCGATATATGTTCCTTCATATTTAACCAATAAGAATAAGGAAAGAGCAGGGTATACATCGACTGTCAGACTTCCGAATGACAACGGCGGGGAAGACGGTGAGAGCTGGTTCGTGTATGCGGTAAAGAATCAGACAGGGTACCATGTTCGTGTTCTGTATAAGGAGTATTACAGATATTTACACGGACACTATGCATCATTCCTGTTCGGCACCAACCAACATGGTCAGGATATCCTGGTAAGTCTGGCGTCAGGTGCTAGACTATCGTTTATCCTTGCTATCAGCGTATCGGTTATCAACTTCTTTATCGGTATAATTTACGGCGCTGTGTCGGGATACTACGGCGGTGCAGTGGACCTTATCATGGAGCGAATCACGGATATACTGAGCTCGATTCCTTTCATTGTCGTTGCGACACTGTTCCAGATGCACCTGTCTGAAAAAGTCGGTCCTTTGGTGAGTTTGCTGTTTGCATTCGTACTGACCGGCTGGATTGGCATAGCATCCAGAGTTAGAACACAGTTCTACAGATTTAAAAATCAGGAGTACATTCTGGCAGCCAGAACACTTGGAGCTAAAGACAGAAGACTTATTTTCCGTCATATTCTCCCCAACTCTCTCGGTACTATCATCACCGGTACTGTCCTGATTATCCCGGGTGTAATCTTCTCAGAATCCATGCTTTCATACCTCGGTATCATCAACCTTGAGACTACAGGTATGACAAGTGTCGGTACGCTTCTTGCCCAGGGGCAGAGTTATCTGTCTAAGTTCCCGCATATAATTTTGTTCCCCTCATTGTTTATTTCGCTTCTCGAGATATCCTTCAACCTCTTCGGTAATGGTCTCAGAGATGCATTCAATCCTTCACTGAGAGGAGCTGATGAATAATGGCAGAAGAGAAAAAATTAGAAGTAAAGGATCTAAGAATATCCTTTAAAACAAATAACGGAAAAGTTCAGGCAGTCAGAGACATCAGCTTTGATCTTTATAAAGGTGAAACACTCGCAATAGTCGGAGAATCCGGTTCCGGAAAATCCGTCACCAGCCGCGCTATAATGGGAATTCTTGCCGGAAACGCAATTAAGGAAGGCGGAAAAATCATATATGGCGATAAGGACCTCCTGAAAATATCCGAAGACGAATTTCACAGAATTCGCGGTGACAAAATCGCGATGATATTCCAGGATCCGCTTTCCAGCCTCAACCCAATCATGAGGATAGGACAGCAGCTGACGGAAGCAATGATCCTGAAAAACAAGGCTGCCCGTTCTGAATCAAAGAAAGCGCTTGGCAGAATGTTCAATGCGCTCGATTCAAAAATGAAGGCGGCAGGAGTTGAAGACGGCAGAGAGGATCTTGTAAAATTCAAAACATTCGGTGCCGTTCATTCAAAACTTCAGTCTGAATATACGGCAGCCAAGGACTATGCCATCGAGGCACTTGCAAATGCCGAGAACCTTGTTTTAAGACTTGAGAACAAGGCTATAAACGGAATTGCACAGGATTTTGCAAAATTTGACCATGCCGCAAAAGGCTCAATCAGCAGATTTGTTGTATATGAGGATGCGGAAGAGCTTAAGAAGCTTCTTGACACTCTTAAGAAAGAAGAGGCTGAAGCCAAGAAGACAAAAGAATACAGCCACCTTATCTCTGATTTGAAGAGAAGTGCTGAAATATTCACAAGGGCTATTGAAAAGGATGAACCCAACACATTCACTCTTGCATATTATCTTGCATTTGTAGATAAGAACATTCCTGAACAGCCCATAGCTGAAATGAACGAAATGACCCATAAACGCATTGAAGTTGACTATATGGATGCGTTTATGGAAAAAGCTCAGAAGGGTGTTGAGTATTCAGTCAAGGAAACCAACGAAGCAAGAAAAGCTGCAATAAAGCTTCTTCGCGAAAAAGTTTCTGTTCTGGAAAAAGAAAATCCTGATGTAAAAGAAACCAAGGCAGCTGTAAAAGAGATGAAGGACGCTGTAATCAAGTGCCTTGATCCTCTTGAAGTTGCTAAAGACAGTGAAACGCATACTTTTGCCACATCCATAGATTATGCCGTCGATTTCTACTTCGGAGGCTTCAAGAAAAACGCAAACGAAGAGAAAAGATATAACAAGCAGAAGGCAAAGCATGACAGGCTGACCGCCAGCGGCAAAACCCCCGACTGGGAAGTGGCTATGCCAAGCTACATAAATATGGATGCTGCACACAAAGATATGGTTGACACTGTCAATGATATGATAAAGCATTTTGAGCAGCAGCTTAAAAATAACGAAAACGCTGATTATCCTGCACGTACTCTTGAGGTTGTTGACTACCTGAAAGAACAGGCGGAATTATCAGTATATAAAATCACAAAGAGCGTAGCAAAAGAAAGAGCTATCAAGCTCATGGAAAATGTGGGAATCGATAACCCGAGAAGAAGATTCCGTCAGTACCCGTTTGAATTCTCAGGCGGTATGAGACAGCGTATTGTTATCGCCATTGCCCTAACGGCAAATCCGGACATACTTATCTGTGATGAGCCTACAACGGCGCTTGACGTTACGATACAGGCACAGATTCTTGAACTGATCAATGACCTGAAGAAACAGAGAAATCTATCCGTCATTTTCATTACACATGACCTGGGTGTCGTTGCAAACATGGCAGACAGAATCGCCGTAATGTATGCAGGTAAGATAGTAGAGTACGGAACAGCGGATGACATTTTCTATGATCCGGCTCACCCATATACATGGGCTCTGCTCTCATCGGTCCCTGATCTTGACACCAAAGAAAAATTGGCGTCAATTCCGGGAACACCTCCGAATATGATCTATCCTCCTAAAGGAGATGCATTCGCAGAACGTAATGTATATGCGCTGGAGATCGATTTCGAAGAGCAGCCACCGATGTTCAAGATATCTGATACACATTATGCAGCAACATGGTTGTTACATCCTGATGCACCAAAACTGCAGAAGCCGGAAGTAATCACCGAAAGAATCGAAAGAATGAAACGCACGAGAGGTAATAACGATGTCAGAGAACAATAATGACGTTTTATTAAAAGTTGAACACCTTTCGATGTATTTCGGACGCGGAAAAGCCGTAAATAAGGCTGTGAACGATGTTTCTTTCGATATAAAGAAAGGTGAAGTGTTCGGGCTTGTTGGAGAATCCGGATGCGGGAAAACCACGACCGGAAGAACCATTATAAGATTGTATGATGCTACGGCAGGCTCCGTCTATTTCAAAGGAGAGAGAATCGTAGCAGGAACCGGTCACTATCTTGATGAAATCAAGGAATTAAGAGAAAAAATCAAGCAATTGTCCTCTGATTCATCAGACCACTCCAAAGAAATTGATGAAGCAAAAGAAAGAATTGCAGAACTCAAAAAAGAAGTATCTCAGGCAAAGAAAGATCACAAGAATGCAGACAGGAAACTCGTAAATAAGATTCAAATGATTTACCAGGATCCTATAGCTTCTCTTGACCCCCGTATGACTATCAAAGAGATAGTCGCAGAGGGACTTCAGATTCAGGGCGTAAAAGACAAGGCGTATATTGAACAGCAGGTAATAAAAATGCTGGAAACTGTCGGCCTTGTTTCAGAGCATGCAACGAGATATCCGCATGAGTTCTCAGGCGGGCAGAGGCAGCGTATCGGTATTGCTAGGGCAATCATAATGAAGCCTGAACTGATTATAGCAGATGAACCTATTTCAGCCCTTGATGTTTCAATAAGAGCGCAAGTAATCAATCTGTTGAATGATCTGTGCAAGTCGATGGGACTGACTATACTTTTCATTGCCCATGACCTTTCGGTTGTCAAGTACTTCTCAAACAGAATAGGCGTAATGTACTATGGCAATATGGTGGAACTTGCAGAGTCAGATGAGCTGTTCAGACATCCGCTTCATCCATATACAAGATCACTGTTGTCGGCTATCCCTCTTCCTGACCCGCACACTGAAAAAGGAAGAGAGAGGATCCGTTACAATCCTTTGACTGATCACAAGTATTCCACGGAGAAGCCGGAATTCCGAGAAGTATGCCCGGGACATTTTGTAAGGTGTACGCTCGAGGAATTTGATGAATATGTCAAAAAAGTTCAGGAATAACCGGGAAGATGAATGAACTTAAAAAAGACAATAAAGAAAACGAGAAATCCGAAAGCAAGCCGTGGCTAAAATACCTCATCGCTTTTGGTGTGGGCCTGGTCATGATGGTTCTGCTTTTTTGGAGATTCGGACTGTTTTCAGGAGAAAAGCTTTACGACTTTGAAATATACAGAATAGTCGCCGACTCGTGCTTCGTTCCCGGAATATTGATATTTTCAAGCGGAGCTCTTGTATGGGTGAGCAGAAACGGAGCATTTGATGCACTTGCATATTCTATAAAATATGTTTTCAACATCAGATTCAGAAGAGACAATGAACTTACCAAAGAGACATTCTATGAGTATAAGGAAAGAAGATCCAAGGAGCCTAAAACTCCGTGTTTGTATCTTGTGCTCACCGGGGTGTTCTTTATGGCGGTGGCGGCAGTCTTTGTAGTTCTGTTCAACAAAGCAATATAATAAAAACAAAAAAGGGATAAGCGAATAGTTTATCCCTTTTTTTAAAACAATCATGTTTGTTAAATAAAAATAGTGTATAAAGATTTGTGGGGAGAGTTATGAAAAAGTTCACTTTTGGCATTCCGGATGAATTTGCGCCAAGCAGATTTTCAAGGGCCCTTAATTACACTGAAACAGAGACGAAAATCACAAAAGATTTTTTTAAAACCAAGAAAACCAAGGCGGGCTTTGTTATTGAATTTCCCTTGGAAAACGGTACGCAGATATTCGGATTCGGATTACAGTTGAAACAGTTTAATCATACAGGTTCCAGAATCAAATTATGTGTAAACTCTGATCCGGTTTCAAAAAACGGTGATTCTCATGCACCTGTTCCTTTCTTCGCGACTAACAAGGGGTACGGGATGTATTTCGATACTTCCAGGTATGCTGAATTTTACTGCGGAAAAGTAAAAAAAGCAGAAAGAGCGAGAAGTGAAATACTTCCGGAAGGCGGAGGAGATACTGAAGCAGAACTTTATAAAATGAGAAAAGAAAGCGGCGTTGTAATGAGCGTCCTTATCCCTGCCTCCGATGGAATCGATATATATGTCTTCGAAGGTGAGAAGATAGTTGATATAGTTAAGCAATATAACATGCTCGCAGGCGGCGGCTGTGATGTGCCAGAGTGGGGACTTGGAATGCAGTACAGATGTTTCAACAGATGGAACAGCCAGAAGATAATAGAAACAGCGGAGCATTTAAAGGAAAAAAATATTCCATGCAGCATGATAGGGGTCGAACCCGGATGGCACTCACACAAGTATCCGTGTACATTTGAGTGGGCTCTGAATAACTTTCCGGACCCTGATGCATTTCTCCAAAAAATGAAAGAACTCGGCTTGCATGTCAACCTGTGGGAGCATGCATATACACACCCCGAAAGCTGTTTGTTTGAGCCGCTTTATCCATATTCGGCGGATTACCTGCTTTGGGGAGGATTGATCCCTGATTTTGCAAAGGAAGAAGCCAGAAAGATTTTTACAGACCATCATAAAAAACTTGTGAAGCAGGGTGTTGACGGTTTTAAACTTGATGAATGTGATTCCGGGGATTATGTGGGAAGCTGGGGCTTTCCGCTCCTAACTGAATTTCCATCTGGCCTGGATGGAGAACAATACCATTCGATGTTCGGAGTTCTTTATGCGCAGGTGCTTTTAGACGCACTTGAAGAGAAGCCGACCTATTCTTTGATCAGACAGATGGGAGCTCTTGCTGCGCCATATCCTTTTGTCTTATACAGTGATCTTTACGATCCGAATGACTTTGTCAGAGGAGTGGTGAATTCGGGATTTTCCGGATTATTATGGACACCGGAGTTCAGGCAGTGCTGGAATAAAAAAGAATGCATAAGAAGACTGCAGGCTGTTGCCTTCTCAGCCATGTGTCTTGTCAATGCATGGAACTATGATGGAATACCGTGGGAAATGCTGGATTGTGAAGACGAAGTAAGGAAGATTTTCGAAGAGCGGTACAGACTGATTCCCAGACTCAAAAAAGCTTTTGAAAAGTATAACAAAGAAGGAGTTCCTCCGATAAGAGCGCTTGTAATGGATTACACGTTCGATGTGGAAACTTATCAGATAGACAACGAATGGCTGCTTGGCGACGACCTCCTTGTGGCTCCGATTACTACATGGGAATCTGATGAAAGAAAAGTATATCTGCCGAGAGAATCGGAATGGGTGGACTATTATACGAACGAGCCTGTGGAATCCGGATGGTCAGATGTGATCAATCAAAAAATACCTGTTTTCAGGAAAATCAAATAACAAACAACAAAAAAGCGGCTGAATCAAAATCAGCCGCTTTTAAAACTCAAATGACCCGAGGGGGAATTGAACCCCCGTTACTGCCGTGAAAGGGCGGTGTCTTAACCTCTTGACCATCGGGCCGAAACTATTGCACACATTCCTCAAATGGTAGCGGAGATTGGACTTGAACCCATGACCTACCGGGTATGAACCGGTTGCTCTAGCCAACTGAGCTACTCCGCCACATGCGATGCATTCTTTGCAACGGGCACATTATAGCATAATTAATTCATATTTGTCAATCATTTTTTGAAATTGTGAAGAAAAAAACCACATTGGTAAAACTCACGTAAAATTCAGGTATAATTCACAGTAAAATAATGCAGAAGAATGCAACAAAATTCATAGAATACTATTCACCTGTTCGGTGAATAGTATTCTGACAGCGCATGTATTTCCTCACTGCCTATCGCTTTGTTAAATATAATGATATCATCGAATGAAATACAGGATCTGTCGTTATAGTGTGACATCATGAGGCCATGCATGCTTCCTTTAAACGATTCTGAGTTTACCTCTTCGGGAATCTCAAATTCGATTAATTCTCCGAAATCTGTGCTTACTCCTATTTTGCCGTCATTACGATTTACAACAAATGTTAGATGCATCCATCCGTTTGCATAATTATCCGGCAGCTCGAAATCGTATTTTACCTGTGTTCCGTTTTGTTTGAGATGGAACTCGATGTATGGTTTTTCGTATCTGAGTGTAAACCCGTCTGTTTCTTCGATATAATAGTAATCGGTGTTGGTGACTATCGGAATATTTATGGTTCCGCTGAAAATCTCTATCCACATTGATATCGAAAAACTGGAGTTAACCGGGTCAAATGAGTTTGTAATGCAGGCGTCATCCATTCTTGCTGCTGAGCCGAACACTGCATCATCTACATAGTGTATTTTTCCCTTTGGAGATGCTTTGAAAGCACCGAGTTCACTGCTTGTTTTGTTATTGTCAAATGTAATATATTCTACAATAAGATCTTCGGGGATATAATCAGTCAGATATCTGCCTGATTCGGGTGATGGTGTTTGTCTTCCTATGTTGTCAAATCTTGAATTTTCGGGAAAATAAGGAATAGTTCTTTCCTCTCCTTCAACTCCTTTAAACAGATTAGACGGGACCACAGAGGTCCATGTCGGAGATTTCTCGATATTTAAAGCGTATGCAATTATTGCCGGTATATCTCGGATTTCCATTGGCCCTATCTCACCTTTGACAACGGTTTTACCGGCGGCAGCAACCATTATGTTCATTTCTTCAGGAGATGAGCCTCCATGCTGACCTTCCGGAGTACCGCCGTGATCGGTCGTGACTATGAAAAGGGTATCATCAGACATTTCCATGGACACTAGCTTATCGTAAATTCTACCGATGTATTTATCAACCACTCCTATTTGTATAAGGTGTTCTTTGGAGCCATATCCGAATGAATGGCCTGCGGTGTCGGGACTTCCGAAATACACAAAAAGCAATTTTGGATCATTGAGTTCAAGATAATTGCAAACCTTATTTGCAACCTGTTCTTCATTGCCCGAATCCGTATATGTTCCGAGATTTTTTTCTATTACCACTTCGTTGAAATAATTCCAGTTAACAATTGAGGCCATTTCACAGTCCGGATCGGCTTCTCGAAGCACTCTGAAAATGCTGGGGTAAGGTGAGTCGGAAGGATATTCTTCGGTGGTTGAATTTGTAAGCCCATGATATACGGGAATTACACCATGCATAAGAGAACCCCATGATTGACCGCTTATAGACGGGGTAGCAGTTACCGCATTATATGTTACAGCTCCATTTTCAAATATCTTGTCGATGTTTGGTGTATGAGCATCCTTAAAAAAGGCTCCTGCACCGTCAACGCCAACGACTACTACTCGCTTATAAATACTGGATAAAGATCTTCCGTTTTCTGCATATTCTTCATTAGTATGTGAGGTTGACCATGACAGCATCATCCTTGAATAACTGAATGCCGTAAACATTTTTTTGTTGAATTCTACTCCATTAATTGTTATGGAGAAAATCAGCATGATAAGAGTAATCATTATCACTGAAAACTTATGTTTTAGATTCTTTTTCATAGCCCGTCTCCTGATAATTACGAATGTAGTCACTATATGATACCAAAATCCACATTGAAAATCAATATGGCTTAATATGACATTGAAAAAATGCATATCGGATAATAGTTATGTAAGACAATAATTGTAATAATTTACAAAGAAAAAAATTGTGTTTTTCATTCATTGCGTGACACGAGGAATAAGAGTATAATTAATGCATATTGATAATTTTTGCACAGTTATATATTAGAATTATTGCAATTATGGGGGCATGTATGTCGAATTGTGCTATAGTAGGAATCAATTGGGGAGACGAAGGAAAGGGAAGAATGGTTGACCTTCTCACTGACAGCTATGATGTAGTGGTGAGGTACCAAGGAGGAGGAAACGCAGGACATACGGTAATCAATGATATGGGAAGATTTGCTCTTCATCTTCTTCCATCCGGAATATTTAGAAAAGGTGTTGTAAACGTGCTTGGGAACGGTGTGGCTTTGGACCCGGAAAACTTATTTAAGGAAATAAGCGAAATAAGTGGAAAAGGGATAGCTATTACGCCCGAGAATCTGAAGATCAGTGACAGAGCACCTATTCTTTTTCCATGGCACAGGCTGCTTGATGAACTTGAAGAAAAAAGACTTGCCGATAAAAAGTTTGGATCGACAAAACAAGGAATAGCGCCGTACTATTCTGACAAATACGCCAAAAAAACGATTCTAGCAGGAGAACTTATACACTCCGATGCATTATATGATCAAATCAGAGAAATAACAGAATGGAAAAATCTGTCGATTGAGAGAATATATGGGGAACAGCCTGTAAAAATTGAAACGGTTGCTGAATGGGTAAATAATTATTGTACAAAGATTAAAGATTATATCTGTGATACTGGTGAATACCTTAGAGCAGCCGAAAAAGCAGGAAAAAGAATTCTGTTTGAGGCACAACTCGGAGCCTTGAGGGATATTGATTACGGTATTCATCCTTACACAACATCATCCAATACGATCGCAGCATATGCACCTATAGGTGCAGGAGCGCCGGAAATGAAAATTGACCGTGTGGTAGGAGTTGTCAAGGCATATTCAACATGCGTAGGAGAAGGACCGTTTGTATCTGAAATGTTTGGAGATGAGGCTGCATTTCTCAGAAATGCAGGCGGCGAATACGGCGCTAAAACAGGCAGGCCAAGAAGAGTAGGGGCATTTGATGTTGTGGCAACAAGGTATGGCACAAGAACACAGGGAGCTACAGAGATAGCGCTAACTAAGCTTGATATACTGAGTAGCCTTGATAAAATACCAGTATGTGTGTCATATGATGTGAACGGAAAAATAACAAGAGATTTTCCTTTCCCCTCGTTGTTAGATAAGGCTGAACCGGTTATAGAGTATTTTGACGGTTGGAAAACTGATATTTCAGAAATCAGATCATTTGATGATCTTCCTGCGGAAGCTCAAAAGTACGTATTGTTTATTGAAAAATCAATTGACTGTAAAATTAGCTATGTATCCGTAGGAGCAGAAAGAGAAAGCATAATCATTAGGTAAGAAAGAGACTGAAAAGTGGATAAAATACTTGTACTTGATTTTGGCGGACAATATAATCAGCTTATCGCTCGAAGAGTAAGAGCCCTCAATGTATATGCAGAAATACTTCCATATACAACTGAAATTAGTGAGATAAAAAAGAATAATTACAAAGGCATTATTTTTACCGGAGGACCAAATTCCGTTTTTGATACTTCATCTCCCCATTATTCAAAAGATATACTCGAGCTGGGAGTACCTGTCCTTGGAATATGTTATGGATGTCAGCTTATGGCATGGCTTCTTGGCGGTGAGGTTAGAACTGCACCTGTATCTGAATATGGCAAAATAACACTTGTAAAAGACAAAAACAGCATTCTCCTCGAGGATGTGAAATCAGAAAGTACAGTCTGGATGAGTCATACGGATTATGTCAGTAAAGTGCCGAAAGGATTTGATATAACTGCACATACTGAAAACTGTCCATGTGCAGTGTTTGAAAATCCGGAAAACAGACTATATTCTTTGCAGTTTCATCCGGAAGTAACACATACTGAATTCGGAAATACAATAATAAGTAATTTTGTTAAAAAAATCTGCCTCTGTTCTTCCGAGTGGCAAATGGACAATTTTGTTGAAAGCAAGATAAGTGAGATCAGAAAGCTGGTAGGGGACAAAAAAGTAATACTCGGATTATCAGGAGGAGTAGACAGTTCTGTAGCAGCTGCCATTATAAGCAGGGCTATTGGTAAACAATTGACATGCGTTTTTGTCGACCATGGCCTTATGCGCAAGGGTGAAGGGGATTTTGTGGAAAAGACTTTCAGCCAACTGTTTGATATGAATTTTGTAAGAATTAATTGCGGGGAGCATTTTTTGAATCAACTAAAGGGTATCACTGATCCTGAGGAAAAAAGAAAATGTATCAGCCGTGAGTTTTACAACACATTTTGGAATGAAATAAGAGAAATTGCAGGTGGCAATGCTTATTTTGCACAGGGCACAATTTATCCAGATAGGATTGAGAGCGGACATGGTGCAACTGATGGCAAAGCAGGCAGTGCAGTGATTAAAACTCATCATAATATGGGGAAAATTCCAAGTGATGTCAATTTTCTGGGTATAATAGAGCCCTTAAAAGATTTATTTAAAGACGAAGTAAGAATCGTAGGTGAGCAGTTGAATATTCCCAAAGATTTAGTTTGGAGACAACCTTTTCCAGGACCTGGGCTTGGTGTCAGAATAATAGGCGAAATAACAGCGGAAAAGGTCAGACTTCTTCAGGATGCAGACTATATACTTAGAGATGAAATGTTCAAAAACGGATATGAAAAACAGCTAAGTCAATTTTTCTGTGTTTATACAGGCTCAAAAGCTGTCGGAGTAATGGGTGATCACAGAACCTATGAAAATGTTATTGCAATTAGAGCGGTGACAACAGATGATTTTATGACAGCTGATTGGGCAAAAATTCCCTACGATATTTTAACTACTGTTTCAAATAGAATTACGAATGAGGTTAGGGGAATAAACAGAATTGTATATGACATAACCTCAAAACCGCCTGCAACTGTCGAGTGGGAGTAGTAAACTGGATTTCGAGAACCCTTAGTTTTATTGGGTTCACGGGCATACTCGCTGACTTTTGATAACAAAATGATAACAACCGGAAAAAATCTCATTATTCTTGTTGTTAACGGTTTTTGAGTGTAAAGCTGAAAAGACCGGTTCA
>CACXBN010000187.1 GCA_902765885.1 uncultured Ruminococcus sp.
AATCTGTAAGTGGGTTAGGAAAGGGAAAATACAGGTTTAATCCACAGTTTTTCAAATAAGCACGACAATATATGAAAGTGCCGCTGTGTTGGAGATGCTGCTTCAATACGGCTTATACTATCCCGAAAGGAGGACAAACACGTGGTGTTTTTTATAGCAGATACACATTTCGGACATAAGAACGTACTAAAGCTCTGCAACCGTCCCTTTGAGACGGTAGAGCAGATGAACGAAAGGCTTATAGAAAGCTGGAACAGGCGCGTCACCGGGCGTGACTCAATATATGTTATTGGAGATCTGTTCTTCCGATGCGAAGATCCTGAGGCGATACTCCGCCGTCTGCACGGGAAGAAGCACCTGATCGTCGGAAATCACAACAGTTCGTGGATGAGTAAGGTAGACGTCGGTAAGTATTTTCAAAGCGTTGAACTGATGGAAGTCATATCCGACGGCGCGCACGCCATGACGCTCTGCCACTATCCGCTTCTGTCGTGGAAGCATGCAAAGACGTCCTATATGATCCACGGGCACATCCACGCCAATACGGATATGGATTTCTGGCCGCTGATCGCCACGCGTGAAAACGTGCTGAATGCCGGAGTCGATCTGAACGGCTTTCAGCCGGTTCCGTTCGATGAACTTCTTGCAAACAATATCCGATTCAAGGAGGATCACCCGGCGTGAAAATATACATAACAGGAGATACGCACGCCGATTTCAGGCGTTTCGGATCGAATTACTTTGACGATAAAGAATGCTGCGTCATCGTTTGCGGCGATTTCGGCGGCATCTGGGACGGAAGTAATCGAGAGAAATACTGGCTTGACTGGCTTGATAAAAAGAAGTTCACACTGCTTTTCGTCGACGGAAACCACGAAAACTTCGATATGCTGAACTCTTTTCCCGTGACTGAATGGAACGGCGGCAAGGTTCACGTTATACGGAAGAATATCATTCATCTGATGCGCGGTCAGGTTTTTACAATCGAAGGAATCCGTTTCTTTACGTTCAGCGGCGGTCAGTCCCACGACATTCAGGCGGGTATTCTTGAGCGCTCAGATCCGGATTTTGCCGTTAAGAAAAAGAAGTTCGACAGAGAGCGGGCGCTCTACCGTATCGACCATGAAACCTGGTGGAAAGAAGAATTACCGTCTGAGGAAGAAATGGCTGAGGGACTACGAAATCTTGAAAGAGCCGGTAACGCAGTCGACGTTGTGATCTCTCACAGTGCGCCGTCGTCCATTGTTGATATCTTCAGCAGAGGCTTTTACAAGCACGATATTCTGACCGACTATCTTGAAAAAGTGGATAACCTCATTTCTTTCAAAGCGTGGTTTTTCGGACACTACCACGAGTCGCAGATAATCGGACAAAAATTTGTAATGCTCTATGATTTTTTCATGGAACTGGATCAATTTCTGAAACCGCAAGATGACGCAAATGAATGATCGTCTTGTAAAAACCGGACATTGGAAAGCCGAAAACAGTACATTCGCACGAAAAGCAGTATATTCAATGAAACCGCCGCATCAAAGCTCATTGCTCTGATACGGCGGTTTCTTATTCGAACCCATGAGGTAATATGCTTGATGCTATTTCGAGATATGCAAACAAACCTCTAAAAAGCGCAAATCTAAAGTACACTTTATCTTCGCGCTAAAAGCAATTATATGTAGGACTCACGCGCAAATACTTGGCGCTTGTGAACCTCTCGCATATTGAATAAGCGAGAGGTTCACCGCCTCCGTGACCTTATGATTTGTATTTGAAATCATGCATTCCAAAAGCAAGTACTTTCAAATACTCCTTGCACTCTTTTTGTGCGCTCTCAAGGTTGAGATCTCTGAAATTTCCGCACTCCTTCCTTGTGGCTCCGAACACTTCCCCTTTGTGGTTCACTATTTGCTCAAGCACTTTTTTGGTGACTTCCAAAACTTTTTCAGGGGCTGTATTTCTTGTAAGCAAATAAAAGCCCGTTCTGCATCCCATCGGTCCAAAATATATAACATTATCACCGATTTCAGAGTTTCTAACATATGTTGCAAACATATGTTCCACCGTATGTGCAGTACATGTGTCCATGTACTCCCCTGCGTTTGGTTTTCTGGTTCTCAAATCGAATGTCGTTATGTCTCCATCGACTCTCGAAATGTATATCCCCGGCTCCAGTAAATCATGATCAACGGAAAAACTCGCTATTCTGTTCATTTTCTTTTTGTTGTCCTCTCTTTTCTGCCTGATTTCTTTTTTTCGACATTCGGAACCACAATATTAAAATCAAGTTGTCCCTTTGATATATCCGCATTCACAAGAATCACTTCTATATCGGAACCTATGGTTTTTTCCTTAATATTGTAAAAATGAAAACTAACTGTCATTCTCTCTGCATCAACTTCGCATCCGTTTCTAAGATCTGACACAAATCCTTCTATATAGTTATCCAGCCTTACGAAGAACCCCGTGTTTATAACTGATACGATTTTTGCAGGAAATTTTTGCCCTATCTTATCTGACATGTATATCGCTTTATAAATGGACTCGATCTTTCTTTCTGCATTCACAGCCCTCATTTCAGCATCTGTGGACATGACCGCTCTTTCATCGGCATTTCTCTCAAAATATTCATCGGTTTTTTCTGAAATGCCATCCCTGGTATGAAACGATATCTGCGGATATTTTCTCGTGCCGGGATTTATATGTCTGAGAGCTTCGGTAATCACAGAATGCACATACAGATCGGGGTATCTCCGTATGGGGGAGGTAAAATGACAGTAAGTTTTAACTCTAAGCCCAAAGTGTGGAGCGCATGCCTTTGAATACTTTGCCTTCATCATGCTCCTGAGCATGACTCCGGACACAATATCCGAAATGCCGGATTCCTTTGCGGATTTGAGTATCTCCGTATATGCTTCGGCAATCCGGTCGGCCTCTTCCTCTTTTGTTTCTGCATCAAATGATTTTCTGAGCCCGTGGGTTTTGATTCCGATAGCCGATGCATACTTTATAAAATTCAGGGTTTTTTCCTCACTTGGAGATTCATGAATTCTGTATATACATGGCAGGGAGAGCCTTTTCAAAGTTTCTGCCACTGCAATATTAGCCTGCAGCATGAACTGTTCGATCATTTTTTCTGCATCACCGCGTTCTCTTCTCTCTATCATCACGGGCTTTCCCTCAGAATCCACGGTGATGTTGACTTCGTCATCTTCTATTTCCATGACGAATCTTTCTTCTGATGCCTTCTGTAATCTGAGATACAGTTTTTTCATTTCTGCAAGGGTATCATACACCTCGCTGTATTTTTTATAAAAACGGCTTCTCTTTCCTGCTCTCCACAGTGCGTTGATTTCAGAGTAAACTCCTCTGACACGGCTTCTGACCACAGATTTAAATATCTTGACATCAGTCATGTTGAGATTATCGTCGAGTGTTATTTCAGCAGTCATGCTGAGTTTGTCCTCTCCGCTGTTTAAAGAGCAAACTCCGTTTGAAAGCACTTCAGGGAGCATCGGAACCACTTTGTCGACAAAATAAACACTGGTTCCCCTGAGTCTTGCTTCTTCTTCGACCGGCGTTCCCTGCCTGACATAATTTGAAACATCCGCTATATGAACTCCGAGCACATATCCCTTGTCTGTTATTTCGAGCGAAATAGCATCATCCAGATCTTTTGCGTCTTCACCGTCTATCGTAAATATGATTTTGTCCCTGAGGTCAGCGCGTCCTTTTGGCTCACAGTATTTCTCGGCCGCTTCCGATGCAGATCTAAGAACCGAGTCAGAAAAAACGGTTCTGATTCTGTTTTCATATAAAGTTGCTTCATACGCTCCGTCTTTGGAGAGGGAACTGCCGAATATTCTCTCGATTTTTCCCCTCAGTTCTATTCCGTAGTCTTCCCAGGTGCTGCTTTTTCTTTCGAAATACGGGCCTTCTTCCGGTACCACAGCAACTTTGTACCCGTCATATTTCTCGGACACGCTGCTAAAATCGACCCGGATCATGGTTTTGATGGATTTTATATCAGGCTCGACACATGCTCTGCTGGAACCGACGTGCAGCACCCCTATTATACTTGTGACCTTGTGCTCAACTATTCTCTGTACCTCTCCGGAGGCTTTGCGGTAAAAGACGTCCCCGTAATATCCGAAATCTGTATGCGCGGCTTCCGTTATACGGACTTCGATGATATCACCCGTAACCGCACCGCTTGCTTTCCTCATACCGTCTTCGGGTATGTATATCTCCTCATTAAAGCCGCTGCCTTCGAGCGGTCTGCAGAATCCGTATCCGCTGCCGCTGTACGAAAACACTCCGCTGACTGTCATGCCGGGTTTCAGTTGATCCGGTTTTTTTCTATTTTTGCTGCCGTCGGTTTTTTTGTTTTCGTTTTCCTCGATCAGCTTCTTTTCTTTTGCCTTCTTATCTTTCCTTGAATTGCTTTTCATCGCCTTTGATATGGACTTTTCGAGACTTTTTCTGCTTCCGAATTTTCCCATTTCAATCTCCGTATAGATTATAATTGTTGTCGGGATACCTGTTCCAGTAAAACTCAATGTTAGTAGGTACTATGAGCGCTTCTTCCCAGAAAATCGACTCAAGATCTCTCAGCGTGCTGAACGAGTATCTCAGACAAGCGGAGATATACCCTGCCTTGAGCTGCAGGTGAATGCTGCCAAAGAATGTCGGGAGGCTGTCTTTATCATATGTTGCGATATATTCGAATATCCGCGCGATATCTTCATTCGGATATGATGTGGAGTATCCGTCAATGAAGAAAATATTTTCAAGATCATCCGGATTTGAACTTGCGAGATATTGTGAATACTCGCGTCCGTCTATCGTGGCGCCGTCTTCATATGTATAGACCCATGTATAATCGAAATCAGGCGGGTTGAGAGCCGGCCATCTGTCGAATCCCTCAAGTTCGGCGTTCTCATCTGCATAGTATCTTGCCAAAAGATTGTTCTGGATTATATGCATGAATTCATGCGCTACCGTTCTTCTGATATTATCATAGCTTGTGCTTATCACGAGTGATTCGATGCCGTCGCTTTCCGACACGAACGCTGCTGCGTCTCCGATGGAGTTTCTGTTCGTGCTGTCGGGTATTATGCGGCTCGTGATGCAGACATCTATGGATGAGAACTGGGATGCAACCTCCGCTATGAAACCCTCGGGACATGATGCAAAAAAGTCTTCGAGCGCATCAAGCACGG
>CACXBN010000188.1 GCA_902765885.1 uncultured Ruminococcus sp.
CTTTCGAAAGCCAAAAAAGTTCGTAGTGGAACTGAGCGTAATTGGTCCTCCTCAAAGACGGTTAAGTACATCGCCGATATGATGGCTATTTTGGGTGTATAGTGTATATTTTTGGGATTTCTTTAATCAAAGCCCAGAACTTCGTTTGTGAAAGTTCTGGGCTCAATCTTTATCTACCACCGATTATTTATCGCTTACGATTTTTTACAGTTTATCAAAGATCATATAACATTTATCCCATTCATCTTACAATATTGAGAAATGCATTTAACATTGTCTCCGTATGAAATAATGTAATGCTGTCCTAATACCTTTTCCGCAAAATCAGGTGTATCCTCAAGTTCTATCTTCAAACCTGGCAGCTGTGGCGCTGGCTTGTCCCATCCACATTCCTCCCATGTTTCTGGTGTCTTTCCCGTGCCTTTTACTATGTGCATTGTGAATCGGCCGTTAATACATGATAATCTGCACATCGTAAGCTCACCTTCTTTTACTTTTGAAATATTAAGCAAGCCTTGCGACAATTCTCCAAAAGCTGCCGGCAATATGGCTGTTTCTCCGTCGGTGATTTCTTTCGGAATATAATCCGGAACCCCTGCGAGAACACCGTCTTCGAAATACTCATAAAATTCAAGGTATGCACCTATCTGCTTTGTAAGACCGTTCACTATAACCTGAGTTATGTTGCCCATACAGTCATTCTCAGGAATCGTACAAATTCCGTCTTCAGCTAACAGCGTGAAAATCGGCGCTGGAGGAAAACCGAGAAGTTTTTTGAATCCGTCGACATCCTTAAGAGATACCGCTGCATATTTTCTCTCATCTACTATCTGTTTGATAGCCAGATAATATTTCGCAGCCTTTATAACAGCGTTTTCATCAGGTTTTTTCAGAAATTTCCAGCTGCTGATTCGCTTAATTGTCTCAGATACTATTTTTTCATCAAGCTTTTCTGCACGCTGGACTACTTCAAGCATTTCAAAGCACTCAACCTCTATTCCGAAACACTTTTTAACGGAAAGGCAATCAAATGTTGTGCCATACAGTTGCATGTCGCGATATCCCATTTGGCCTATTTTTGTCTTCTTGAGGGATGCCATGACTTCTGCTGCTTTGCAGAATGAAATGACTTCTTTTACTTTCGAAGGCTTATTTACAATGTCATAAACGTACTTGAAATTGTATCCTGCTGCAGATAGAGCAGAACGTGCAGCGCTCGTTCCAGCCTGGTCGGCAGTTGTAACAAGATGTCCATCCTCATACCATCCGCATAGTCCCCACAGGACAAATGGCTTGTGCTTGAATTCCTCCGCCACTTTCATTATCGCGTGTGTGGGAATCCATCCTGCTACACATAGAACCATGGCATCAAATTCAATATTCTTAAAATAGTCTATTGCGCCGTTTACATCTGTCTCTTCATAGTCATCTCTTATCGGAAAATAAGGAAATACATCTGCACCTTCGCTGACCAGATCCTCATATGCTTTTCTGCATTTTCTCTTTATTACCTCTACAGGGGTATTGACTTCCCCGAAACCTGCAAATGCTATTTTCATGAGCCATATATCTCCTTTATCAGTTTTTCTTTTTCTCTGTATTCATTGTAAAGTTTTATATAATTCCTGCTGTCCATTTCATATATGAAGTCCGTCTCGACTGCTTTGTCGGCGGCTGCAGCACTGTCGGCATATGCTCCGGAACCCATGCCTGCGAAAATGGCGCTTCCAAGGCAGGCTGTTTCATTTTCTTTGAGAGTCAGCACTTTCTTTTGTGTTACAGCACTTTTTATTCGGCACCAAAGACTGCTTTTGGCTCCTCCGCCCAGAGAGCGGATCTCCTTAACATCAGCGCCTATATAATCAAGAAACTCTTTTATGACATATGAAACAGATTCCATTATGGCGCGAATAAAATCGCCTTTTCCGTGCTTTAAGGTGATTCCGAAAAACACCCCTTTAATATTTGAATCGTTTTCCGGCATAATGGTTCCGCACAAATGCGGGATGCATATGAGCCCTTCAGATCCTTCTGCTGATTCTTCTGCGAGCTTGTTTAGAACGTCATAGCTGTCTCCATTACAGAAATTGTTTCTGAACCATTCTAGAGTAGCTCCCGCAGTTGGAGCCCACATCATCAGACAATAGATTCCACGTCTGACATAATAAGCCGAAACGGAAAGTCCCTCATGCCATTCTGGTAAAGTTTCTGAAAGTGTGGATACTGCAAGTGAAGTACCTGTCATTTCGCTTACGATTCCGCTTTTTACAATTCCCGCTCCGGTTATAGCAGCCACCTGGTCAAGTGCGCTCGCAGAGACGGAGATACCGTTGTAGCTGCCTATATATTCTCCGCTTTCCAAAAGATTCGATAGCTGATTTTCACTGATTCCGAGATAATCAAGCATCTCCGGAATGTACTCTCCTGTGTTAATGTTCATCAACAGAGAGGAAGAATACAGGGAACGTGAGGCGGCAAATTTACCTGTAAGGCGATAAATAATATAATCTTCAAGAAGTACGTAATGAGCGGCTTTAATGAATACTTCCGGCATATTTTCTTTCAGCCACATGATTTTAGGGGCAGGGTATCCTGCCGGTATCTCAGCTTGTCCGGTAAGATTGTAAATTCCTTTTACAGTAAACTTTTTCTCCATCTTTTCGGCCTGTACCGCAGCTCTGTTGTCAAGCCATATTATAGCATTCATCAGAGGTTTTCCTGCAGAATCAAGCACTATGAGAGTTTCCCCTTGGGTGTCGATAGACATGGCATCAATCGTATGCTTTGATGATATTTTGTCTAGTACTCGGAGAAATATATTGAAAAACTCTTCAGCAGGGAATTCCACATATTCCCCAATGGTTATCAGGTCATATTTTGCAGATTCGGTACAAAGTGCGGTGCCATTCTCATCAAACAGGCAAGCCTTGAGGGAAGTGGTCCCGAAATCAACACCGAGCAGATTCATTACTTATCCCTTCTTGTCTGCTGAAGTGTGTAATGAACATCGTCAGCTTTTTCTTCGTCCGTAAACTTTCTCCATGTATCTATGACTTTTCCGTCGTTATATTTTCTGTCATTAACATCATCAGTCGTACCCATGACGGTAACATTTACCTGACGATGACGGGCTCTGACCTGATCCCAGTCCACGAAGTAAATATGAGCAAATTCTCCTCCGTCAAGCACTCCGTCTTTTATTGTCATTACTTCACTTCTGCCGAAGAATACCGAGCGAAGATGTCCGTCTGTATTAAGACTTGTCCAGTCACCAGGCTCATCAACATATCTTCCGAACTGTGAGTGTATGGGACCTGGATGCATATATTCGTTTTCTTCTGAATAATCAGGAATGAGCTTGCGCATTATTTTGAGAAGATCATGCTGTAAATATTCAAGATCGTATACATCTATGTCGTGTGAACACTCCTGGATCATAACAGAACAAGTTGTGTGGTGTGAAGCTATCGTAACGGTTCCGTTTTTGATCTGTGACTCTTTGACTATGTCTATGATCTCCCTGCTTATGTCGTGAAAAGTGGGTCTCCATCCTTTGCTTTGAACTTCCAGTTCTTTCTGATAAACTTTGAATTCCATAGTAATTCTCCTTTATTATATTGATCTTTCGTTGTATGCTGTAACTACAGCTGAAATCATTTCTTCCGCAAGTTTTAGAGGGTCTGGAGCTTTGGCTATTGCGCTTGAACACCCTGACGCGGGTGAACCGGCTTTTATGATGTTATAGCAATCTTCGCCTTTGGTTATTCCGGCGGAAGGAAATGGTTTTATTTTTGGGTTGATTTCCCTTATTATTCGGATCACTTCGTCTACATAGGCTTTATCTGCCGGTTTTCCGGTTCCGATGAGTTCTGTTGGTTCCGCAACGAGTATGTCGGGAGATAGCCGGGCTATTGCCTTGACTTCATCCAAACTGCTTGCACATACCATGGTTGCCAATCCCACTTCTCCGGCTCGTTTTATTGCGGCTGCTGTTTCTTCGAGTGAAAGCGGATGTTCTGCATGATTGAGCATAACTCCGACGGCACCTGCTGCTTTCAGAGCTTCGGGAAGACTTCGGCCCATACCTCTGCCTACAGGCAGACTGTCCATATGTTGTGAATACACATGCACGACATTAGTGTCTACACAATGCGATATTCTGAATATTTCCGTGTCAGGGATATCAAGAATTACATTGATTCCATATTTTACGGCAAGTTTTTCGAATCCCTTTGCTATACTTTCAAGCTTATCCCCGTACATATAGCATTTAGGACCAAATTCAAAAAAAGGTTCGCTTATTTTATAATCTTTCAGCATGTCGTTTCCTTTCTGTTGAGTCTTTCTCCCACAGCTCCGCCGGGATGGATTACGGCAAACTGTTCGTTGCTGTAATCGGTTTCTTCAATCAGAGCGGTTTGCAATGTGTGAAATATTACACAGAGAGACGTTGTTGAGGTAGTCCCCTGAGAATTATCTCTGTCAGTTTCTCTGTTCACATACTGTTTCAGTACTACATCCGAGCCCTCGGCAAGAGGACTGTCTATGTTTTCGGTAATGGTGATGATTCCGACATTTCTTTTTTTGCAAATATCCAGAATAGGCAACAGCTCCTTTGTCTTTCCGCCCCTTGATGCAAAAACCATGACGTCTCCTTCTTTAAGAAAACCTGTTGCACCGTGGACTGCCTCGGCAGGAGAAATGAATCTTGCTGGAAATTCCGCACAGCACAGAAGGTGGGCAAAATGCTGGCAGGCTATACCGCTGTGGCCACAGCCGCAAGTTCCTATGCGTGGAGCTTTTTTCAGCATTTCCACTGCTTTAGAAAAGGCATCTTCATCTAAGTGCTTTTCCATCTCCAGTATACATTCAGCCTCGATTCTGTATACGTCTCTTACTCTTTTCATGGTTTCATTTTTCATGGCTATTTTTCAGTTCCTTTGAACATTCTGTTTATATGTTCCAGTGTTTTTTCAACCAGAATATTTCCGCCTTCGTGTCCGGTCACTCCGCTCGAAACAAACGCAGAGTAGTGACCGCCTTTTTCTGCCTTTTCTGTCGGAAGATACCCGTCATCACCACAAGCCAGCTCTATCAGAAAGGTCTGTTTTGCCGGACTTCTCGCTCTTATTTTGTTTCCATAATTAAGAAACAGTTCAAAAGGATTTGTCGCTATTGCTACATCGCCGAATCTGATAACATGGATCTCTTCTTCAAAGAAATCGGTATTCTTCTGAAATTCGTATCTGGCTATGGTTCCGGCAAATACGTGCATTTCAGCGCTGTCGTCAAAATTCATCTGACGGTCTTTGTTGTTTTCAATATACTGCTCAATTTTTCTCACGGCATCTTCATATTCTGCCTGAGAAACTTTGCGAAGCGGCAGGGGCAGCATAAAAGTATCATGTATGAGAATACCTTCTGATTTTAGTATTCCCGGATTATCTTCAAAGACGGATATCAGTTCGTTTGAGACTCTTTTACCCACTATTTTCAGACCGGATACATCGAACATTGAGGGATCTGCCCGGCGTTCTGCGGGATTCTCCCTGTGTATGTTTGGGTCGTCTATGGGAGTTTCAGGGCTCACCCATCTTATCATATCTCTCGGGCAGAGATCTCCTGCTGCCGAACAGAGCGCAAGAACACATATGTTTCTGCCGAAGTGCTTTTTAAGGTTTTCCCTGACTTTGCCCCAGTAGTCGGAAGAAATATAGCTTCTGTGTTCCACTACCTGTGCAGGACATGCTATGTTTGCAATTACGCCGCTCAGCTCTTTTGCTTCATCGTAGGTGTAAATGATCTCTATACCGCTGTCGTTACCCGCTTCGAGCTCATCGAACACATCTTGGTTTGTGTCTCCCCACATCCTGGCAGTGCCATCGGTGTAACAGACACGTCTGTTCATGCCAACGGCAGCTCTCCTGAATTCATTTGAATAAAAGCCCGGTTTCCTTGTCTGCCATGCTTCTATGGCAGCCCGGGAAATTCTTTCTGCAAGAAAATCGAGCGCCTTATCGGGATCTAGCATTTCATCACTGCTGACAAGCGGCTTGTATTCCATCCATTCCGGTAACATTCGCTGCAGAATGTCAAGAGCAGATCCACAGTCGGTTCCTGTCTTTGTATAGACGTATGAGTTATGGGTGTGTATTGCGTTTGTAATGATTTTGTCTTTGAGTTCAGGATAAATGTCCTCAACTTTTTTCTTGACGAGAGCATGAAGATTGCTCCCGATTCCCACAAGGTCGCATGACACAATCACCATTCTGTCATCTGTGCTTTCGACAGCAAGTGCCGTCACGGTTATCCGGCTTTCAACTTCATCGGTCACTCTTTCAAAGAACTGGCCGTCGAGTCCTATCTTCACTCCCTTTTCGGGAGTTATATCAATTTCGGACCATCCTATCTTGATTGGCATTTTTAATCCTTCTTAGATAATATTAAGTCTTATTAGGTTCAGAATTCCACGAAAAAACGAGAGTTTGCCTGTGCGATTAGTATCCTTTCCGGTCTTCATGTCTGTTCAACAGGACATGTCGTTTGTCGGCAGAGTGAAAAAACTATTGCTTTTCATAAACACTAAGCACATGCACTCTAGCCCAAAGCCAACCACCCTGGGTCGGATAATCGGCATAATATCTGAAATATCTGGCGGTGACTTCGGGAAACTCGCGCATGGTCAGCCACTGGGTGTTTCCCGTTACGACGTCCGCGTCGCGCCATTCTTCGTCTTCTCGTGAGCGGTACTGAAGCTTGAAATCACGGGCGGTCTGGTAATCAGCCTCAAAGGCTCCGCCATGCATGACCAACCATTTATTTACGGTGTATTCTTTTCCCGCATCGACTTCGAGCCAGAGGTCTCCATCGTCCCTGTGAGCAAACCATCTGGTAGAGGTTTTTCCGTCAAGGGCACAGCCGGCTGCTGAATCGTCTATTTCATTGCTGGCTGTTGCGGGCTTTCCTAGCAAAACGTCTTTGCCGATATATTTCTTTTTGGCTTTGACTGTAATGTCATGGTCAGGCATCCTTATAAGGACACAGCATTTGCTGTCCTTGATTATGGAATCGGACTCCATACCTTCGTAAAGGTATCCGTTGTCGTATATGCTGTCGATGACCAAAAACTTCAGTTCACCTTCGGTCATTTTGTCTTCAGTGATTTTTCCGTCAAGCCATTCTATTCTGAGGGTGTGAGCAGTCTTGACATCTCTTCCGTCTCCGTCATATACGGGTGAAGCATAATCAAAATTATCGCTTCGGAAGGAAGCCGTAGCCGCAAATACAAGAATATTCTTGTCCTCCGGCAGTTTCAGAACCTTTTTCCCTCGTGCATCAAATGAAACTCTGAATATGTACGCGAATTTATATGGAATAAATCCGTTTTCGTCATTGATATGCGTGAAAACATGGGCGATTTCATCATGCTTTATTATACGGGACTTGCCGATCGTGAAAAGATCCCAGCATCCAACATTCTCAAAAATGTCCTGTACGGTAACGGATGTTTTATGATCGTCAAGTGTGAAGTCCGCAACTTTGTTCCCGTCAGAGGAAGCAAGGAGAAGGGAAATGGTTTGTGCGCCTTCCGGAATTGTGATTTCCTGTCCGGATGATGCGAGAGCATTAAGCGAGTCTGCAGGACCCATTTTGAAGTTTATTCCGGATGCTGTGATGCTGTTGATCCACAACTCTTCCGGTATGGATTTTCCTCCGGATATCTCACCTGATTTCAAATCGTCACGGCTTGTCGTGATTTTTTTGTCGTAAGCCAGTTCTATTACCGATGAGGCACACTTGTCTTTAACATCATCCGTCACAAGTTCAACCGCAAATGTTTTCACGGAATACTTGTTTAAATTTGTGGAGAATGATTTGCCGGAGAACGGGACGGCGCCAATCTCATCTTCAAATCCGTTGGTTTCGACAACGGATCTTATGTTATTCATAAATGAGACTGTTAATCCATTTATTTCTTCTCCCAAGGTCTCCTGGATCCTTACTATTATTCTGTGTCCTTTTTCTTCTTTCTTTATACATCTGACTATGGCGCAGCTGTCGGAAAGGCACATGAATGAAAATTCTTTGGTATATCCTTTATGTTTGTCTGTAAAGAACGGAATGACAGGCTGGTTCAGCCGTGCTGCTTCACATACAGTCTCTCTGCTTCTTTTTCCTTTGTGACCCATTATGGAGAAAGTAAAATTGTTTTCACCTATATCCTGCCAGTTCTGCCAGGAATCATGGTAGAAGTTTGAAATCGGAGTATGGATCAGAGTCAGGCGCAAAGTGTTGTCGTCCGGTTTGTCCATACCGTATTTACAGTCATTGAACAACGATACACCGTATGAACCGTCCTTATCAGTAAGGTCGGCCCACTGGTGGACAACATACTGGTAATATGGGTCGGATGTGTTTCCTTCTTCGGCTGTGCCAAGTCCCTGGTCAAATTCCGCCACCGGATTTGAGACTGTCAACGGGAGTCTGAGCCTGAGATTTGACGCAACTTCCGCCCAGTTGCATTTGCACTGTACATCTATTCTGTCGCTTCCGGACCAGAGCCTTATGATTTGCTCAATCACGGTGCTCGAAAAATGTTTTGTGACTTTCAGGGATACGACTGCATCGCCGGTTTCATATTTTTCAATCGTGACATTTTCGTCGAGATGCTTCACCGGTTTCAGACAGTCATCATATGTGAGTTCCCATGACGGCCAAACGGTTGATGAGTCCGGACCTATTTCGAAGGTCACAGGGGCTGAGAGAAGTTCTCTATTTTCGTCATTTTTGTCAATAATCGAGCAGATGTCTCCGTCCTCGTTAAGTTTTAAGGCATATCTTGAGTTTTCAATGCCGCGGTCAGTGATTTTGAGTTCCCCGAATGTGCTTTCATTTTCTTCGGACTCTCTTATGTCATATACGGAATATCCAACAGATGGAACTTTGGCTGTGAATACGAGCCGTCTCTTTCCGTTCTCGGAGTGGACCTGGGAAGGAACCGTTTTTCCTTCTGGAGAAACCACTTTAAAGTGTCCCGGTTTGCTGATATCCACGGATACAAGATCGGTCCTTTCAAAAGACAGCGGATTATACAGGACGACAGGAGATCCCTTACAGTCTGTATTCAGATACGCTGCGGCCATGCTGCCCGAAGATGCCTTCAGTTCCGAGGCAAACTCATTAAGAGAAATTATATAATCATTAAGCGAGAAGTAATATGCGGAAACATAAGATGTACCTGTCAGATCATCGTGGAACTGATGCCACAGAAATCTTTCCCACGCCTCGGTAAGTCTTTCGTGAGGATAGGTGTATGGGCTCAGTATCGAGGCAATTACGGCGCTTCTTTCGGCGGAGTCTGCGAGGAGTTCGTTTTTCCGGTTCCACCGCTTGTTTATGGTCCTTGATGTGAATGTGCCATATCCATGAGGAATAAGAAGTCCGCCCCTGTATTCCGGAAGATTTTCAAATTCCTCCGGAGTGATGTCTCTGAAGATCTGGTCTGTGGAAGCAGATACTATTTCATAGTAATCTCCGTCCTTGTTGTTCATTGCCTCATCGAGCAGCTGAGCGGATATTTCTTTGCATGATCCGCCGTTGTCCCCCGTCCCATAATATCTCATGTGCGAGGGTACGCCTGTATGTTTTTCATTGAATTCTATGCAATCGAGCCAGAATTTGTTTTTCCCCAAGTCGGTGTTCTTTCCGTTATCATCAAGGTCAAAGACATATGACCCTGGATTCAGAGAAACCATTATGGTGCTTCCGTCGGGACCGGTCCATTTGCCCAGGTCCATTTTAGGCTTTCTGTCGGCTTCGGGAAGATCTTCCTCCTTGAGCGGCTTGAGTGATTTGCCGTCCCCCGTGAGTCTCGGAGAGTCCAAGCCCCATTGCAGCTTTTGAGTTGAAAATCCTATGAGGCCCATATGTGCTGCTATGGACGGAAGGGAATATCTGAATCCGAAACAGTCAGGGAGAAATACATCAAGACTTCTTTTTCCGAATTCTTTTTCGAAAAAGCCGTTACCGTAGAGGATCTGTCTCATAAGCGCTTCCGAAGAAGGGACATTGGTGTCGCATGCATCCCACATTGATCCTGCTACGGACCATCTTCCTTCAGCTATGTATTGTTTCAGTTTTTCATAAAGATCAGGATAGTATTCTTTGGCGAGCTTGTATCTGAATGCTCCTTCAAAGTTCATGTGATATGATGGATATTTTTCAATAAGATTAAAATTATCCACGAGGGTATTATAAATATATTCTCTTATAGAATCCTGAATAGTCCAGTTCCATTGTGTATCGAGGTGTGCATTTGATACCAGATAAAGTTTCTTTACTTTTTTCTCCATTTGTGTTCTCCTGACTGAAATAATCCAATGATATACTAATGCATAATAGTTAAAAAATCAATATATATTTGCATCGGGCCAAACCGATTTTTTCGTGTATGAAAAAATAATATTTTGCTGTTTCATTATGCCGGGATATATGATAAAATGACATGAAATTTGAAAGGTAACAATAATATGGAAATTATAAGAGAAGGATATTTTGAAGGCGAAAGAGCCCTGTACGGAAGTTCTGATATCACAGTTGAAAACAGTATATTTGACAACGGTGAATCACCTCTCAAAGAGAGCAAAAATCTGATTCTCAGAGAGGATATGTTCAAATGGAAATATCCGCTTTGGTATTGCGACAATGTAAAGGCAGACGGATGTACCTGGTTTGAGATGGCGAGAGCCGGAGTTTGGTATTCAAGAAATATCGAGATAAAAAACGCTTTGATCCAGGCGCCCAAAAACTTCAGGAGATGCACGGATCTTACTCTGGAAGATGTGGTTTTCTCAAACGCGGAAGAGACGCTCTGGACATGTTCCGGAGTAAAGCTCAAGAATGTGTCGGCAAGTGGCCATTATTTTGCAATGAATTGCGAAAACATGGAAGTGGATCATCTCGTTCTTGACGGAAACTACGCATTTGACGGTGCAAAAAACGCAGTTATCAGGAACTCAAGACTTATGACAAAAGATGCTTTCTGGAATTGCGACAACATCACCGTTTACGATTCCTTTATTTCCGGAGAATACCTCGGATGGAATTCAAAGAATTTGACATTTGTCAACTGTACCATAGAGAGCAATCAGGGAATGTGCTATATCGACGGACTTAAACTCGTAAACTGCAAACTCACGGGAACTACTCTGGCATTTGAGTTCTCAAATGACATTGATGCCGAGATAGTATCATCCGTTGAACAGGTATTCAACCCCGGCTCCGGAAAGATCAAAGCATGTAAAATCAAGGAGCTTATCATAGAAAAAGATAAAGTGGATCAGCAAAAAACATCCATAGAATGCGATAATATAGTAAAAACATCAGATAGGCCTGAGTGGCTCAGGTAGGGGGGAAAGTATGTTTGACTTTGACGAAATAATCGACAGGCGAGGAACAGGCTCGCTTAAATGGAATGTCGCCGAAGGAGAGCTTCCGATGTGGGTGGCAGACATGGATTTCAGGACAGCGCCATGTGTGACAGATGCTATCAGAAAAAGACTGGATCACGGAATTTTCGGATATTCGGAAACACCAGATGAATGGTATGATGCATACGTTAACTGGTGGAAGACCAGACACGGATACGAATTCGACAGAAACCAGCTGACTTTCTGCACGGGAGTCGTCCCTGCAATATCTTCCATAGTCAGAAAGCTTACTACTCCGAATGAGAATGTCCTTATTCAGACTCCGGTTTACAATATATTCTTCAACAGTATCGTCAACAACGGCTGCAGAGCAGTCGAGAGTCCGCTTGTGTATATGAACGGGGAATACCACATAGATTTTGATGATCTTGAAAAGAAGATGGCTGACCCTCAGACCACACTCATGATTCTTTGCAATCCCCATAACCCCGTCGGCAAAATTTGGTCGCGTGAGGATCTGAAAAAGATAGGTGAAGCCGCATACAGAAACGGTGTCATCGTAATCGCCGACGAAATCCACTGCGATATAACACGCCCCGGCATGAGCTATATTCCGTTCGCATCCGTTTCGGATATATGTGAAGCGGTGAGCATAACATGCATTGCGCCTACAAAAACATTCAATATCGCCGGAATTCAGACTGCTGCCGTTTTTGCAAAAGACAGAAAACTGTTTCATAAAGTCTGGAGAGCACTGAATACGGATGAAGTCGCTGAGCCTAACGCCTTTGCGTGCGATGCTACAATAGCCGCCTTTTCTCATGGCGGCGTATGGCTTGATGAACTGCGGAAATATCTCTTCGACAACAGGGATGCAGCAGATGAGTATTTAAGAAACTATATTCCGTCTGTTCACAGTGTTCGCGGCGATGCAACATATCTGATGTGGATCGACATATCTTATCTCTCGGGGGACAGTGTCGCATTTTGCAGATCACTGAGAGAGAATACCGGACTATATGTTTCAAACGGAAGAGCATACGGGAATACCGGCAACGGATTTATCCGAGTGAATATCGCCTGCCCGAAAAAATTGATGCTTGACGGATTTGACAGACTCAAAAGAGAATGCGAAAAACATCTGTAAAATAATAACGCAGATCCCGCAAATTGCTTGCGGAGTCTGCGTTTTTTTAATAACCGTATCCAAGAAGAAGTGCTTTTTCGTTCTTTTCTATAAGAGCGGTTTTCGTCGCAGGAATGTTTGACAGAAGATATTCTTTGAATTCTTCAAAATCGAATATTCCGGTCTGTTTTATTATCTGACCCAGGATTATAACGTTGGCAAATCCTCCGAGATCGTTGTCGCTGGCCAGCTCGGTAGCCGGTATGTAAACGGCTTTGATATCCGTCCTTTCGGATTTTTTGTCAATCAGAGTTGAGTCACAGAATATTATTCCTCCCGGAGCGACCTTCGGTTCGAATTTGTCAAACGAGGGCTTGTTCATGACCACAAGGAGATCCGGAGTGTTTGTGCTGGGAGATCCGATCTCCTCATCGGAGATGACAACTGTGCAGTTTGATGTTCCTCCCCTCATTTCCGGACCGTACGAAGGAAGAAAAGTGACGTTCATTCCGACATGCATGCCGGTTTTGGCCATTTGCTTACCTGAGAACTGGATGCCCTGGCCGCCGCTTCCTGCAAAAATGATTCTTGTCGTCATATCATTCACCATCCTTCAGAGCTTCACCGTCTTTATATGTCCCGAGAGGGTAATACGGAATCATATTATCCCTAAGCCACTGGAGCGCATCAGAGGGAGACAGTCCCCAGTTGGTAGGGCATGTAGACAACACTTCCACTATTGAAAAGCCTTTACGGTCTATCTGATTCTGAAAAGCTTTCTTTATCATTTTCTTGGCATTGTTTATATTTGCCGGGGTGTCGACCGACACTCTGGCTGCAAGAGCCACACCGTCGAGAGTCGAGAGCATTTCACAGACTCTGATAGGATTTCCCTGAATGCTGCGGAATCTTCCGTACGGGGTAGTTGTCGTGACCTGACCGGGAATTGTGGTCGGCGCCATTTGACCGCCGGTCATGCCGTAAATACAGTTGTTGATGAATATAACGGTGATGTTTTCTCCCCTTGTCGCCGAATGAACCGTTTCCGCGGTTCCTATTGCCGCAAGGTCACCGTCTCCCTGGTATGTGAAAACTATATTGTCGGGATGAGTCCTTTTTACTCCTGTTGCCACGGCGGGCGCTCTTCCGTGAGCTGCCTCTATCATATCACAGTTGAAATAGTTGTATGCGAAAACAGAACATCCGACTGGAGCGATTCCCACGGTGTTGTCAAGAATTTCAAGCTCATCTATGGTTTCGGCCACAAGACGGTGGATGATTCCGTGTGTGCATCCCGGGCAGTAGTGAAGAGGGACATCCGTCAGGGCCTTAGGCCTTTCAAAAACTGTCTTATACATTATCCTCTCCTCCTTTACAGTGTTTCTGATATTTTTGTGGTTTCACATATGACTTCTTCCACAGACGGGATTATTCCTCCCGTTCTTCCGAAGAAATATACGGGTCTTTTGCCGTTAACCGCAAGTCTGACATCATCTACCATCTGTCCCATCGACATTTCAACTGAGATGAATGCTTTTGCATGGTCTGCAAGTTTGCTTATTATCTTTTTCGGATACGGCCACAGGGTAACGGGACGCAGAAGCCCTGCTTTTATGCCCTGGTTTCTGAGTTCCGTAACGGCGCTCTTGCAGATTCTTGCGGTGATTCCGAAAGCTACGAGAACTATATCGGCATCATCAGTCAGATACTCTTCATACCTGACCTCTTTTTCTTCTACGATGTCATACCTCTTATATCTCTCGATGACTGAATTTTCAAGTTCGTTCGGATCGATAAATAAAGAATTGATTATGTTCTTTTTTCCTTCATGATTCTTCAGTCCGTTTGTTGCCCAGGTCTTCGGCGCAAGCTCGCGCTTGGGGAAGACGGAAAAATCAACTGGCTCCATCATCTGTCCGAGGGCTCCGTCTGCCAGAAGCATTGCGGGCATTCTGTATTCGTCCGCGAGATCAAACGCTTCTGCCGTAAGAGATGCCATCTCCTGCACTGAAGACGGAGCAAGGACCAGTATTCTGAGATCTCCGTGACCTACGCCCCTTGTTGCCTGATAGTAATCCGACTGGGAAGGCTGGATTCCTCCGAGACCCGGACCCCCGCGCTGGACGTTCACTATAAGACAGGGAAGATCACATCCGGCGATATATGAGATGCCCTCGCTTTTCAGCGATATTCCCGGAGAAGATGACGATGTCATGGCACGTGAACCTGCTGCGGATGCTCCCATCAGCATGTTGATCGCGGCAACTTCGCTTTCCGCCTGAAGGCACAGGCCTCCGACTTTTGGCATTCTTTTTGCCATATATTCTGATATTTCCGTCTGTGGTGTTATCGGATATCCGAAGAAATAAAGACAGCCTGATTTTATGGCAGCTTCAGCTATGGCTTCATTGCCCTTCATTAGTACTTTGTTTGACATGATTCTGTCTCCGTTCTCTTACTGTATTTCTTTTTCGACTTTGATTACACAGTCAGGGCACATCTTTGCGCACATCGCGCAAGCTATGCATTTTTCCTGATCAGTCATCTTTGCCGGGTGATAGCCTTTTGAATTCAGGGTGTGTATGTCGAGTTCGATTATCTTCTTCGGACACACTGCGACACAAAGTCCGCATCCCTTGCATCTTTCGGTTGTAAATGTAACTTTATTCATATACTGTATCCCCTTTTCTGGAGTTGTTTTTAAAACAGTTTTTTTGTTATGTCTCTGATTCCGATGAACGGTTCACGGGAATATTTCGTTCCCCGTATCTTTTCTTCAAAATCCGGAACATAGTTCTCGCAGTATGTGTGCGCAAAAAGCGGCAGACCGGCATTTTCAGCGCATTTTTTCCCGTATTCGACAGATGAAAAGATATCTTCAAATGCGGTTTCCTCTCCTAGGGAAGAATTGTTAATGACCATGGTGCATTTCAAGCGTGCTGCATTTTCGATTTCCCTCATGAACCAGACAGCGTCTTCGGGGGCTGAAATGAGTGGCCTGTATTTGTTAACCACATAGAACATGTCACAGTTGTCCTGGTTGATCTTATCCGAGAACATTCCTATAGCAACGGCTCCGTCATCTCCGCCGAGATCTACGAATGAGATGCTGTCGTCAGAATCTTCTATCATGCTTCCCAGCATGTGGGGGACGACCGGAATATCCACGTTGCTGTTGGCAAACTGCGGAACCGAAACTACTATTCCGGCGTCGGTCAGAAGCTTTTTGTTGTCTGCTGCTCTGAAATACGGATTGACTATGTCGTAATCTGCGATTCTGACGGTTTTATGAGGAAAGAGAGCCTTTGCTTTTAAAGCGAGATTTACGGCAATATTGGTTTTGCCGCTGCCGTAGTGCCCGCAAATGATATTCAGCTTTTTGAAAGACATATCCATTTGCCGCTCCCCCTGTCTTCCGGAACTTCTGTCAGACTACAATTATATCATCATAACGGGAAAAAATAAAGAAGAAATATGCATTTCCCCTGAATAATTATTAGTGCACATTGCATAAATATTCCTGACGTGCAAAAAAACATCCTCCCGCGAAGCAACGCGGGAGGAACGGGATGCCAAGGTGACCTTACTTCTCCGGATTTACGATTGTTCCAATGAAAAACGGAGTGTTTGTGTCACAGTCTATGAGCATATATATAAAAGGTCTGTCTAAATATACTTCTTTTATGTCTTCAGGTACAAGTGCGGCGCCGTCTGTCATTTCGACAACCGTTGCGGCTCCGGCTTTTGTTCCTTTTTCGTCGACCGAAATATATGTTTTATGGAGAACCCTGCCTATGAATATGCTTCCTTCGGATGATGTGCCGATGTCTGTGAAATCCGCTTTTCCGTTTGTGAATGCATCTGTGATTCCCATCTGTTTTAACGCGTCAGACAAATCCGTACTGTATTCGGATTCAAATTTAGGAATCGATGTCCTGACCTCTTTGTAAC
>CACXBN010000189.1 GCA_902765885.1 uncultured Ruminococcus sp.
TCCTTTATCTTACCAACGAACTTCTTAAATCACATAATCTCGGTATAGACGGTAAGACAGTTGCAATTTCCGGTGCTGGAAACGTTGCAATATATGCAGCTGAAAAAGCAACTCAGCTTGGCGGTAAAGTTGTTACTCTCAGCGACTCTACCGGCTGGATCTATGACAAGAACGGTATCGATCTTGATCTTGTTAAGGAAATCAAAGAAGTCCGCAGAGCAAGACTTTCTGAATACAAGGCTGCTAAATCAGATTGTGAATATCACGAAGGCAGAGGCGTATGGTCAGTTCCTGTTGATATTGCACTTCCCTGCGCTACCCAGAACGAACTTCATCTTGAAGATGCTGAAATGCTCGTGAAAAACGGCGTTAAATGCGTATGCGAAGGTGCTAATATGCCTACCACAATCGAAGCAACCAAATACCTCCAGGCAAACAATGTTCTGTTTGCTCCCGGAAAAGCAGCCAACGCGGGCGGTGTTGCTACAAGCGGACTCGAGATGTCACAGAACAGCGAAAGACTCAGCTGGACATTTGACGAAGTCGATGCAAAGCTCAAAGGAATTATGACGGGAATCTATCATAACATAGCAGCAGCTGCTGAAGAATATGGTATGAAAGATAACTTTGTTGCCGGAGCAAATATAGCCGGATTCACAAAAGTAGTAGATGCTATGCTTGCACACGGTGCCTGCTGAAAAATGGTAAAATAATAAAAATCCTGGTAAGCTAACTAATCAAGCTTATCAGGATTTTTGATTATATTGCAGGTTTTATATCCATAATATTTAAGTGCGGAATAAATATTGTAATCTATGATTTCACCGCAAATAACTATCGGGACTGCAGGCGGACAGTTGAAAATAATATCTCCTGCAACTGATCCGATTATTTTTTTTGATACTTTTACTTCTTCCGTCATTGAGCGTATCGCATCAAACGGTTTAATTGAGGCAACAGGAAGAGAAAAAGCAGGAGGATTATTTACCAGTGAGGGTTCCTTTTTAATACTGAGTAAAATTTTCAGCAGGTGTTCTGTTTCCTTGTATGTATTTGAAACTGAAATCATTATGACAATATACTGTTTGTCATAGTATTCGCAAATTATCTTATTCTTCATTAATAAAGAATAAAACTCAGTGCCTGAGTAGCCGTAATCACCAGCATCTATTGTGATTTTTAAAGGTTCATTACCAAGCAGTCTGTACCCGTGCAGGGATAACTCTTCTTTTATTTTGTTGATCTTATCTTCCAGCAATTGCAATTCTAAAGGATAATTATTGCTTAAATGAGCGTTTAAGGCATCTAACGAACGAATAAGCATATATGACGGACTGGTAGACGCAAAAAGCGCTAAGGCCCTGAAAACGCTGTTAAATATGAATTCTGAGCAATTGTCAGATACATGCAGATATGCTGTTCCTGTCAGTGCATCCAATGTTTTATGCGCAGAATCGCAGCATATGTCGGCTCCGAGATCAATGGGGTGAAGCGAATTTTTCAAAAATTTAAGATATGCACCGTGCGCGTTGTCAACAAGAAGCATTGTTCCTTCCCTGTGACAGACATCAGCAAGCCCTTTTATATCAAGAATATTTCCAAGATAATCAGGGGATGTTACATATACTGCAGCAGGCTTTTTTTCTTTTATCTTTAGATATTTTTCAAGTTCATCCGGAGATATGGGACAGGATAAATAATTCGGAACATCAGATGTGATCCACTCGACATCAATACCCAGAAGTGCAATTGCTGATACAAATGATTTATGTACATTTCTGAATGCCAGAATATAGCTTTCTTCATTGTGAATTCTTTTATATTCCAGCATCGCCAGATATATCATTGCGCGGATACATAACGATGAGCCTTCACATGAATAGTATGTGTGTGAAGAAAACAGTTCTGAAGCATTTTTCATGCTTTCAAGAATTATGCCTTTAGGATCAAACAGATTATCGGCGCCGTCTATTTCGGTAATATCATATCTGAAAAAGTCATCTGTACTTCTGCCTTTGTGTCCCGGCATGTGGAGTCTGATATAATCAGATTCTGAATATCTGTTTAAAAAGTCAACTACAGGTGTTGTCATGTCATTCGTCCATCATTTCATCAACTGCAAGCATAATTGCACATTCCATTCTCTTTTTGAAGAGTTCACATCCGTATTTATATACTCCGTTAACAGAACCTGTTGCATGGTAGGCATTTGCAGCGCATCCTCCGGAACAATACAGTCTGGCCCAGCACTCTTTGCAGTCCGGCCTTTTGTAAAGGTTGGTTGAGGTGAATTCCTCCTGCATTTCATGGTTTGTTACTCCATTCCATACATCACCGAGCTTGAATTTCTCTTCACCTACAAACTGATGACACGGATACAGATCTCCCCATGGTGTTACAGCAAGATACTCCGATCCCGAACCGCAGCCGGATATTCTTTTATAAATACACGGTCCGCCTTTGAGATCAAGCATATAGTGATAGAAAGTAAAAGGTTTTCCCTCTTTTCTTTTTTCTATCATAAGATCAGCAAGTTTTTCGTATTGTTCAAGCACTACAGGCAGATCTTCATCAGTAAGTTTACAGATATCATCTTCTGAGCATACTACAGGTTCCATACTGAGCTCATTGAACCCGAGATCAAGCATTTCTTTTATGTCTTCCAGAAAGTCCGGGTTGAAATGAGTGAAGGTGCCTCTTATATAATAATTCTTTCCTTCTCTGGCTTCGACAAGTTTTTGAAATTTCGGTACAATTTTTTTAAAGCTTCCGTTTCCTGCATAATCAACTCTGAACCTGTCATGGACCTCTTGTCTGCCGTCGAGACTAAGAACGACATTTGAGCATTCTTTGTTAGCAAACTCGATGACATCATCATCTATAAGCACACCATTTGTCGTAAGAGTGAATCGGAAGTTTTTATTGTATTTTTTTTCAATGGATCTCGCATATTTGACAAGATCTTTGATCATCCCGAAATTCATGAGCGGTTCCCCGCCGAAAAAGTCTACTTCAAGATTGTGCCTTTTTCCTGAATTTTCCACAAGAAAATCTATCGCCTGTTTGGCAACATCAAGGGTCATAAGAGCACGGTCACCATGGTATTTGCCCTGGCTTGCGAAACAATATGAGCAATTGAGATTGCATGTATGTGCCACATGGAGACAAAGAGCCTTTATAATTCCTCTGCTCTTTTCTTTCAGTTCACCTGCGAGCTCCTCAAAAGTATCCTCAGAGAACAGTTTGCCCTGATCTTTCAGTTCACATATCTGGTTATAGCACTCCTGTATTTCTTCTTCCGAAACACTATGATTTTTCGAAATTATTTCCTTGATTTCTTTAATGTCACTGGTTTCGAACAGCTGTATTATTTCATATGCTATATCATCCACAATGTGCACTGAGCCGGATGAAACATCTAACACTATATTATATTTTCCCTGTTTAAACTGATGAATCATTGATTATTCCTTACTATGCTATGATATATTCGTCTTCGTATACTTTACTGTATATTACATACAGACATCTTATGACTATCGTTATTACCACGATAGAAACAAGGATAATGAGCGGCGGGCCGAAATCAGTGTATGCAGCAAGGTAAAAGTATATTCCATCTACAATAAACTTTACAGCTGCCGATATCGCGATTGTTGTCATGCATAAATTGACTGTTCTGATTATTTCCGCTTTTTTTGCCTTTGTATCTATCTGAGCGTTCGAGCCTTTATATCTGAAATCGATGAAAGATTCAGTATGCTTTATACATATCCTTCTCAAGTATATGATATAAATGACTATGGCAGCCAAAGCAATGATATGCTCTATCAGATATACGGTGCTCATAACGGCAAATTCATTCATGGCTTCTTCAGTATATTTTATTGTGGTCAGCGCTTTATATTCAAAATATTTGATAGTCAATATAAAGCTGACTACAGATAGAACCATTGCTGCGATGTTAATCGGAATAGTAATAAGTATCTTTTTTTCGTATTTGATAATAAGAATCAGAGATACTAAAAGTATTGTTCCGCTTAATACATATGGCATTATATTTATATCATCAATTATTATTGATGCCGAAAACAGTACAGCAATACCGGTAATAATAAATATAACCCTCATTCTTCTGGCGATAACATAAGATTTTCTGGGAAGAATTTCTGTTGTGTATCTGTTTTCTAGAGTACTGACAAACGATTTGTTATTATGTATGAATAATGAAAATCTGATTAATTTGATTATAAATATTATTGCGAGAATAATAACTATAAAGATAAAAACTGTGTAAAGGAATGGCTTGAATGAAGACAAGCTTCTTGTATTAGTACTGACATCTCCGTAATATTCGAACAATTCAAGTTCAGTCAATTCCGGAATAACTGTTGCCACAACTCTGACTACAAGAAAAACTATGGTGAATTTTTTCATGAAGTTGTTTTTCTTTATAAACACTTCAGTCATTCCCGAATCTTCATAACCGTTAGCACTATCCAGTATTCCATCATAAAAATTGATAAACGCGGGGATTGCGAATATCAATTCTATTATTCCGAATGCGGTGGCGATGAGCAGCGGCATCGTGTTGTCGGATCTTGAAGACTGCTGAATAACAAGTGCCGGTATTCTGAAGAGTTCTACGATCAACAGTTTTAAAAAGGACCTTTTTGCTATACTAAGTTTTTCAGTAAAACACGAAGTTTTGTACAGAGCTAAAATCAAGAGAAGATATCCGATAAAATCAGGAAGAATATCTATATTGATGAATATTGGATTTGACAAGAGAATAAATCCGATGATCATAGGCAATATGTAAATCATAAATGTTATTTTCCGGAAATTCTCGATTCCCTTCTCCTTTCATTTTTATTTTATTTGTTGTATCTGTTTTTGTTTCGTTGTCTTTTACCTTTGTTGGTATTATGTGAATTCTTATCAGCTTCATCGAGTGCTAATTTCATGGAATCTCTTCTGTATTTGTCTTTTTTTAGTTCAAGCTCATCAAATTTCTTATTGAAAAAATTGATGAATCCGAATTTCGAAGTCTTTGTTACTTCATCATCAGAATCTGCAGGAATGAGTTTAGCATAGCATTTGTAAAACAGATAAAGATTCATGAAAATGCAAAGTGCTCCATAGAAATACATGGCTGTCATGAAATACATTATCCATGAGCTGTTTGCCGAGGTGTTCAGCGGAACATACGCAAGCACAAGAATATATAGTATTATCGTCATAACTTTATTGCTTCGTGCTCTGTTTGCTATTTTTTCTTCTCCGGCACCAAGAGCTATACCTCTGGTTCCAAGAAGAGCATATACAGTCAGAATACATGCGGCTAGCGCGCGTACAGATTTAATGATCATATCGATTACAGAGCCGTTATCGTATATTTTAAAGATAATAGCAGATGCATTCGTCACACACGCTAAGAAGAATATGACACAAAATATAATTGATCTGATAAAATACCTGTTATATTCCTTGAGTTTATAGAAGGATATAAACATCAGGACAGCTCCGACCAGATCGACAAAATAATAAATTCTGGTTATTGCAAAAGCGAAAGAAAGGAAGTAACCGAAAACAAGTATACCAAAACCCATATGTTATTCCTGTTCATCCTGGCTTGTCATATTTTTGCCATGGCATTTTTTATATTTAAGTCCGCTTCCACATGGGCACGGATCATTTCTTCCTACTTTTGGTGTTTTGTTTACTACCGGAGCTCTTTTTACGGATTTTGATCCGTCTGATCTTCCAGCAAAGCCTTCAGATATCGGCTTTGCGACTTCAACACGTTTGAGTTCCCTTTCCGGTTTCGGGAAGATCGACATGATCATTCTTGATGTATCATCGCGGATAGCCGTTATCATTTCATCAAACATATCAGCACCCTGAATACGATATTCGGATATCGGGTCTCTCTGAGCATATGACTGAAGTCCGATAGCCTCCATGAGTGAATCCATTGCTTCGAGATGATCCATCCATTTTTTATCGACATTCTGAAGAAGAATGATTCGTTCAATCTCTCTCATCTGTGATTCACCGAACAATTCTTCTTTGCTGTGATATAATGTTTCTGCACGAGACTGTAATTCTTTCCTGATTCTTTCTCTTTCTTCCGAACCATTCTGAGATGTTTCTATATTCTTAAAGTCATTTTCGCTTGTAAGTATTCCGAGATACTTTTGGCGTAAACCTTCAAGATCCCAGAGAGAAGTGTCAAGCTCCTGGAGATAGGTGTTTACCGCATCGTCAATGGTGTCGGAAATCATTTTCTTGATCTTGTCCTTAAGATCTGCATTGTCCAGAACTTCGGATCTCTGATTGTATATAATAGTTCTCTGCTGATTCATGACATCGTCATATGCGAGCACATTTTTACGTCTGTTGAAGTTCTGAGCTTCAAGATGTTTCTGAGCAGTTTCAATTGATCCCGACAAGATCTTTGCATCTATCGGAGTATTCTCATCCATTCCGAGTCTCTCTACGATGCCTGTTATTCTTTCTGATCCAAAGAGTCTCATAAGGTCATCTTCGAACGAGAGATAGAATCTGCTTTCTCCAGGGTCACCCTGACGTCCGCTTCGTCCACGCAGCTGGTTGTCTATTCTTCTTGACTCATGTCTTTCCGTGCCTATGACAAACAAACCGCCCGCTTCGCAAACTTTTTCGGCTTCCGGTTTTATTTCTTCCTGATAATGTGAATACAGATCTCTGAAGTGATTTCTGGCATCGAATACTTCCTGAGCAACGTTCTGAGATGAACCTGTAGCAAGTGCAATTATATTTTCTTCA
>CACXBN010000190.1 GCA_902765885.1 uncultured Ruminococcus sp.
ATAAGAAAACCTGCATGCTTTTCGACATCTTTTGTTCAAACGTCTCAAGCATGCAGGAATATGTGTTTTAAATATTTTCTGGTATAGGTTTTGACAGATGCTACCCATACGATAATTTAAACTGTCATAAGAAAAGTGATGCTCAAAATCCACATTTTTGAGACATCACTTTTTTGCTAAACTACTTATTTTTCTTTTTAATCAAAAGTGCTCCAGCAGCCAGCAAAATCGAAATTCCCAGTATTCTGTAATTCGATAATCCAGGGCCACCGGTATGTGGAAGCTCACTTCCAGGGGTATTTGGAACGATAAATGTATTTGTATCAACCACGTATGTAATTGGATCATCCTCAAAAGCTACAGGCCAATTGACGACTTTGCTTTCATCGATATCCGGCGTTTCAGGATCATTAGCGGTCTTCACAATATGAACAATACCGCCATGTTCGACCTTAATGAAGAATTTTCCATCATCAATGAGTATATAACCGGCAGGAACTTTTATTTCGCTAATTTCGTAATATCCATCGCCGATTCCCTCAATGGTTGCTTTTCCGTCTGTACCAGTTTCGTTAGAGACTTTTTCTTCTAAAGGAACCAAATAATCGCCCGAACCATCAGGATCTAATTTAGTCAGATTGAATTTAGCTCCAGCAAGTGTCTTGGTTGAATCTAGAGCATCAACTTTGAGGATATTGATGTTTACATCTTTCAACTTATACACATTAGTTATGGTTCCCTCATAAGGCTGCGCACTACTTATTTCTGCAGAGTACGAAACAGTCTCAATAAAATCATAGCCATCAATTTCGATCATTCCTATACCAGTATCTTCAAGCACAGTATACGTATGATTAAGATCTAAGCCGTCGAACACTACACTTCCGCCATTATTAAAGGTCCAAGTAGAAGCGTCCGATTCGGAAGAAACCCACTCATAAATGTCTTCTGAAGTCCATTTCAGATATTTTTCATCCTGTTTTAAACGAACAGTAAAAATCCGATTAATATCGATTGATGTTTCATTTTCGTCAACAATTCTCTTGGTAACTGTCAGAGTTGCGTATTCAGGGGCAACAACAGGCTTATTGTTGATTGTTACATTCGTATTACCGTCTGCTTCAACACGCTCATATTCGACGCTTCTTGTACCAGCAGGAACATCTTCAATAACGTAATAATAATACTTCTCACCTGTTTCAGGATCTGCGACAGGAAGCCCGGTCCATCGATAATGCCAATCGTTATCCGCAGTCAGGCTCTGTTCTTCGACAAAATCTGCCTGAGTAAAAACAGGATACTCCTCATTACCACGAATCTCTAGAATTGTATCAGCTTCCTCATGCTTCAAATTAACTATTGTTGAAGATGGAGAAGAGTCGCTCAATCCTATAGCTGGTATATTGTCTCCTAAGCGCATCATCCTGACGGCTTTTTTATTTATTGAATAATTTGCTCTTGCAGGATTAACATGAATTTCTCGATTCTCTCCATCTGCAAGGATGATATGAATATTGACGTTTGGTTCTTCCTGACTTCCCCACTGGTCGATAGAATCAGCACCAGTGATTTGTCCCACATTCGCAACACCCAACTGAACAGTGTATGATCCTTCCAGTAACCCATCGATGGTAGCCCTGTTTCCGCTCTCCATCCATCCGCCAAAGTTTCCGTGATTACCATTATAAATTAGTTGATTGATCCAAATGCCATGTCCGCAATCATTCACTAAAGTAACACTAGCCGTCCCTTCTGGCGCAATAGAACCCGATGTGATCACAACGTTTATTACTACATTACTCTCTCCTGCTAAAATATCTCCAAGTAAAAGCTCTGTTCCGTTATTATTAAATGAATGATTTGAACCGGCAACGTTTACTGTGTAGTTGTTCTGCAGATTGTATCCGTTATACCCCAACTGAACAAATAAATTTGAACCACTTGTAGGAACTTTGTTCCAGACAAAGCTTTGTGTCTTTCCGTTTGTAGATATAACAGGATTTATTCCGGTGTTTCGCCATCCATTATAGAAGAGATTGGAATAGGATGCTGAAGGCAAGTTATTTGTTTCCCAAGTAACATTAACCGTAATACTCCTTCCCTCTTGCTTCTCTGTTACAATACCGGCTATTGAAACTGAATGAGCTTCGGCATCGGGAACCACGATTGTATCATCATTCAAAGTAACCAGATACCCTTCTGCAACATTAGGTTTTGTAAAAGATATCGATGTCGTAGTACCACGTTCTAATCCAATCGTTCCCGTCCAAAGGTCTGAATTATCAACTTTGGTCAGCTGAATCGGCTTGCCTCCAATCATAGCGTTAATGACCGTATCAGAAATCTGTTCGTAATTATCTCCGAAACTCAAATTAATCGTAGTCTGACACAATTGATCAGCCGGTATTTCGGTCGTCCAATACAATTTCACAGTTACTGAATCAGCATACGGTTCTCCATCATCCCATGTCTTGGTTACATCGACGCTGATCATTTCATTTACTAAGCTTGCGGTATAGGTGTCATCTTCAGAAGAATCGCCTTGTTCCTTCTCTTTAGGTTCAAATTCTACTGTTTGCTCAACAAAATCAACGTCATCTCCGTTTTTCTTTACAGCCGTCTCTTTGACACTGTAAGTATAAACAACCGGATACACTTTTCCTGGGATCAGAGCAACACCTTTCAAGGCAGCTGCGACACGATCATCTTCGGTAGCGGTAAAATAGCCAAACATTGGGAAGCCTGTCAATACAAGGTTATGATTGCTCTCTTCCAATGTGCCAACTGCACTAGGATGTACATTATCTGAACTTGAAACATCAGAATACGAAGTAGTCATATCCACAGATTTGATCGTTTCCCCATAAGAGTAGACAGGGGTTCCTCCGTTCAACCTGCCGCTTGTCAGATGATAATTTTGAATGATCTGATAGTAGACTACATATCCTGAAGGCCAATTATCCTCTTCACCTAATCCAGTCCATTCCTTATTAAGTTCAAGAGTAACGTTTTTCCTAGTATTCTTTATACTATTCTGTTCACTCAAGATTTGAGGAGCTGTCTGATCATTGTCGGGAACAGCTTGATGACCATCCTCCGGCAAAATATCTATGATAAACCAATCAGGTTCACCTGCTTCGATTGTACGATAGTAAAGTTGTACTACCTTGGTTTTTGAAGGATCGTCCGAATCTTCGATCTCTCTGTTCACATCCAAGCCACTCCAAGTGTATGACCAAGCAGCTGCACTGCCGTACCAAGCATCATCGGAAAGAATCGAACCAGCAGGTTTATCAACCGGGAGGGTTATAAATGCCGGGTTCGCAGATTCGGCAGGCTGCCAGTTTTGAGTCCAAACATTCTTTGCCTCATCACTATCTGCCCGAACCCAGTTTTCACCATCAGAGGAAACAAACTTAATACCGTACTCATCGGCCATCTCATAACGATAACGTTCTTGTAGCTGAACAATGATCTGTTTTGAACCATCTGTCGGGTACTTTCCGGTCACAGGACTAGGCTGATCGCTTGAAGCCTGATCACCATAAAACTCTTTCTGGACCGTATAACTGGTCGATGGCTGAGAACTGTTTGTGACCTTAAGCCTGTTCTCTCCTTTTGCACCGATCGTTATGCTGTTTTGTGCATAATCGTTCATTCTAACAGGATTACCTGTGTATGCCCCATCAACCCAATGATCATATAGCGGTTTAAAGACGGCATTCACATTTGTACGATAAACGCCTTGAAGAGTTCTGTATCCTATCTCTTGAATGTAATAATCATATGTGCCGGTCTCTGAAAGAGTTCCAAGCAATGCGCGGTTGACTTTAATTGCAGCACTGCCTTCGCCCGTCGTATCCAGATCTAATACCAAACAATTGCGACCAAGATCGATAGCAGAAGGATCATTGATGTACATTTGCCAGTTATGATTCCTGCGGACATCATCAGCAATAAGCGCAGTAAAATCTTCCGGTTCACCATCACCAGATGTACGCCAGATCTTTATAAATACCTGTTTGGCATTTGGCTCGCCAATCCAATCTTTATCTATGAATAAGTCAGAAGCCTGGAAGTTAGCAATACGTCTTTCATCTTGCCCATGATATGCCTTTGGAAAAGCTTCTATTTTTCCGTTTGGTCCATATGCATTAACCGGGGTAATTGAACTAAACCAATCCCATTCAGGATATGGTTCCTTATCAAGGTTTTTATAGACACCGATCTCACGGAACGAGTACCAATACTCCACAGCTATGTCTTCACCATTTCGAATGAAGAAACCATAACTCGGCAGACCACTTCCGCCGGCGTCGACTGCCGAATGGTCACCTTCGTTGTTTTCAATACGGAAATGCCAATCACCTCCGGCATCATGCAACCAGAAAATATCATTTTCTCCTCTGCTGACGACCGCCTGTCCATTTTCATCATAACCGCAGAGCATCTCTTCGCCATAATCCATCCATATAGGAGAATCAAACTCGTTTCCTTGCGCATCCAACCATTTTCCATCGGGTGCCTTAATCGCTCGTATCACTTGGAACCCTAATACAGCGCCCTTTCTCATATCCGTATGACTAGTCACATTATCCCATGACCCATCGGTTTTGAGCATAAAGAACTGTTTTTGAATATCCATTTGCATATAGGCGTTCATAGTATTACAGATCGTGATCGTACCACCATCTGGATTGTCTCTGATATCTGAACCCTTCAAACCCACATCATATCCTTGATCTCCGACGTTCTTTAACTGGTCATTACTGTTCAGGTAATAGTAAAAATGCCAGCCAGTAGTAATACCGCCGCTTGTTTGAGAACCTGAACGGACATCTTCCAATACGTAATACTTCACCTCACGGGAAGTAGAACCGTCTAGTCTCGTAGAAGGAAGGACTTCAGGACAGATCCATTCCAAACCATGGCCAGATAACTCTATGTGCTCGTATCGAGCTCCTGTATTAGGATTTTCATAAATCCAGCCTTGATTTCCGTCCGCCCAAGTTTGATATAGTGTGAAAGTTACAGCAGGAAAACCGGTGTTATCTGGAACACCACGCCAAACTTTTTTAATACGTAAACGATTAGCAGGGCCATTTAAGGCAACGATCTTATCATTTTCCTCGATCTGATGATCAGAATCACCCGAAAGAACTGAACTGATCGTACCATCGCTATTAAGACGGAAATACTGTGCATATCCTCTTGGATTACTGTCTTTTTCTACAAAATAGTATTCATAACAAGTAACGTTTTCGTTGTCGTTATCAGTACTTACCGTAGTTTCCTGTGTCAGAAGATGCTCTAAAGTCTGTTTCCACTCATTTGTGTTATCCAAGCGAATTAGTTGACTATAGCTATAATCAGGCAAGGGGTTTGTGCCTGCACTGGTGTCTAAGACGAGTGCTGGTCTTCCTTCAACGAGATAGCTGATATCATCGATCGTGAAAACAGTGTCCTCAACAACGAAGAACTCCGGTGTCCTGACGATGGCATTAGACATATTAGAACCAGCAGTTGCTGTAAGTGTCTTGGTATGACTGCCGTTGGTAAGACGAACTTGTTTATCAGCAGTAAAGGATACACTTCTAGTATCTGAGTGACCAGTAAAATTCCCGCCAAGATAGATCCCCATATTAGGCTGTACCTGAAGGGTGCTGATCGGCTCCCCATTATGAACAATTTTAACAGTAACTGGATTAGATGTCCTGTCAGCATCAGACATTTCACTCAAATCTCTGTATTCGGTATGTGAGAATCGCCTGAGTTCAAATTCAGCCCAATAAGAATCGCCTCTAGTCGGGAAAGTATTATCCCATCGTTTTTCAATAGAAATATCGATGAACTTGCTTTCACGGACTTGTTTCTTAATATTGGCTACACTAATGAAATAATTATCGTTAGATGCATTTTCTTCTTCCGTATCATAATCATTTTCGCCAGCATCGTGTGGATAAAAAGGCTGGTACTGCGTTTCAATATCTTCCCCGCCATAGCCGCTATTTTCGTTATATTCAGATATGACGACACCTGTAGAGCTATCCCATACCCTATAAGAAATCTCTTCTAGTGAATACTGATAACGGAACGTGTTGCCGTTTTGATCTGTGCCATATTTTGGAAGACCTAAAAAGCTCCGAGCTTTCAACTGTTCTGTTGTCTCGGTTCCATCAGAAACAACTGCCATCTGAGATTTTGTCAATTCTAGAGTTCTATTCGGATTAACATCTTGGAAAGCGACATTTGGTTTTGATTCACCAGGATAGATTGGAGCCCACTGAAGTCTGAACTCAGCGCTCCAGTCATACTCATCCGAAGAAAAATCATCCCAAGTTTTTGTAACCGGCACATCTACTTTTGGGGATTCATAAACATTGTAGACATAGAATTCTAAAAAATCGTTTGTATATGGTCCGTCTGTTCCGTTATAGCCGTAATGATTGCCAAGAATCTCTGGTACACCTTTATATCCGCCAGTTGTAGGTATATTAGTATA
>CACXBN010000191.1 GCA_902765885.1 uncultured Ruminococcus sp.
ATCGAAGAGGATGAAGCTCCTGAAATAGAAGAAATGACTTATCAGCCCGGAGATATCGTAAGGGTGAGCATATTCTTAGACGGAAATTCCGTTGCCGATGCAGGATATTCTCTTGACGGCATTGCTGAAGACGATGCTGCAGACGCATACAGACAGCAGATTAGATCACAGCAGGATGCCATTATAAGAAAGATAGAGAACACTACCAAAAAGGATCTTGATGTAAAGTGGAATCTGACGCTGCTCACCAACGCAATATCCGCAGAAGTCCTTTATTCTGATTTATTAAAGATCAAGCAGGTAAAAGGTGTAAAGTCAGTGTATATAGAGAACCGATATTCCGCAGAGGAGACCGTCGAGACCGGCGGAACGAGAACTGCAGGGACTGCAAAGTATATGACCGGTGCTACTGAGGTGTGGGGAAAAGGTTATACGGGTGCAGGGCATTTGATAGCAATCATTGACACGGGTATCGACACAACGCACCAATCTTTTTCAGCTACAGCCTTTGAGTATTCTTTGGGCAAGCTTTCGTCTCAGCCCGATCTACTTACTAAATCCGAAGTGACTGCACTTAGGAATAAGCTTAATTGCAAGAGCGCGAACTATATCAGTTCAAAGATACCCTTTGGCTATAATTATGTCGATAAGAATACGATTATCGATCATCTGCATGATATACAAGGAGAACATGGTTCCCATGTTGCCGGTATCTCGGCGGCTAACCGATATATAAAGTCAGGATCTTCGTATGTGGATGCAGCCGAAGCAGTCAAAGTCGTAGGAATGGCTCCTGATGCACAGCTTCTTGTTATGAAGGTCTTTGGTGCAGGTGGAGGAACATATGATTCTGATTATGTGGCAGCGATCGAAGATGCTGTCGTTTTAGGCGCAGATGCTATCAATCTTTCATTTGGAAGTTCCAGCCCCGGGTTTACGTATATTCCTGGATACCAGGATATATTTAACAATATTGCAAATGGGGGATATAACAGCAAAGCGGTACTTTCAGCTGCAGGTGGGAACTCATATGCATGGAATAAACAATTGGAAAAGGAACTGTATATAGAGGACATTTCACTATATACAGGTGCATCACCTGCGTCATATATCAATTCCATGAGTGTAACTTCCGCAAATATCATTTATATTCATGACACTTTGTATCCTCGGGAAGATGCCAAGATTTCAGATTTCTGTTCCTGGGGTGTGCCGGGTTCGCTTTTGATGAAACCGGAGATTACAGCCCCGGGATACGGTATACGTTCAGTCTTTGGGAATAATGCTACTTCGAGCGGAACCGTGGCCGGAGGGTCTGACCAATATGAAATCATGAGCGGTACATCGATGGCTGCTCCTCACATAGCCGGATTGTCAGTTCTCCTTTCACAATACATAAGAGATACGAACTTGTCGGCACGTAATCCTGCTCTTGCTCAGAAGTACAACATCAGAGCAATAGATCAAAGCCTTCTCATGTCTACTGCTACACCGATGAAAAAAGATGGTGCGTACTATCCGATCCTTTTGCAAGGTGCGGGGCTTGTTGAGGTTTCTAAGGCTGTTTCTTCTTCATCTGTCATTATGATGAGTGATGAAGGCTCTGATCTGACAGCGAAGACAGGAGCTGCTAAAGACGGCAAAGTGAAGGCGGAATTGGGAGACGATCCAGAGAAAACCGGTATTTACCAGTATAGTTTCGATATATATAACCTTGAAAGCATAGATCTTTTCTTTGAGCTTGATACGGATATTTTTACACAGGATGCCAAAGTTAGGTCCGGATATGATACTTATATGGATTTTACCGTTGTAGATATTGACGCGAACGTTACATACTCCTGGGAGGATATAGGATATACCGGTGAAGAGTATGATGTGAACCTTGACGGAGAAACGAATCAGGCTGATGCTCAAGCTTTGCTTGATTATCTTTCAGGGAACATAGACTCTGCCGGACTTGACCTTAACGTGGGAGATTTAGACGGGGATGGTAGGATAAGCACTTGGGACGCACATCTTCTGCTTGACCATGTTAATAATGGGACTAATTATAACGACGGTTTGGTCCCTGCAAACAGCCATAGGAAAGTAACGGTATCTATTTCGTTGAAGGATACAGATATACTTGATTCTAAGTATCCGTCAGGTCTTTATATAGAAGGTTTTACATATGTAACAGGCAGCAGCAACGACGTAGGGGAAACCTCTTATTCCCACCAGCATAGTATTCCCATACTCGGTTTTTACGGGAACTGGACTGATCCGAGGATGTTTGATGCCAACTCATACGTGGAATCTCTCTATGGTTCAAGAACTACAACATACACTGGAAACACAGATACTAATTACTTGACGTTCAGTATTGAAGATTATTCATTCAAGCTTTCTGGTAATCCATATAAGCTCGAAAAGTCATTTCCTTCAGACAGACTTGCGCTCAGCAGCAGAACGGTTATCGAAAGCGCAACATACAGTCTTATCAGATCTGCGGGGACTACTGCCTTTGCCGTGAGCAGACTTGATGAACCGGGCGGCATTGTTAGTGAGCCCATATGGGCGGAAATCGACGGCCGATATGTACTGGGTTACTATTATGACCAAGATTTGAAGTATTGGATCAACAAAAAACCAAGGATCTTTACAGTAGGAAAAAAGATCTCAGATCTGGGTTTATCAGAAGGCGATTGTTTCCGCGCAGGTTATTATGCTGTTCCTGAGTATAATGCAATGCTTGTCAACGATGATATAGCCGATGAATATGCCGGAGCATTGGATACAGATGGACTTGGCTCACTTCTTGAACAAAATGTTTTGGGCGGAGGTTCCTATATAGGGTATGATTTCATTCTGGATGATACCGCTCCAGTCATCGATTCTGTGACTCTTGAAGATTCGATGCTAAACGTAAATGTCAGCGATAATAATAATATCGCATATCTGGCAATAATGTCGTTGGACGGATATGAGATTTTCGGTGAGACCATACCTGCCGTGTCATCGGGGTCTTTTGAATTCGATATTTCCGAAGCCATTGATCATGCTTCTGGATATGTCGTTATATTCGCCGGAGATTATGCGGGCAACGAAACGGCAGTGTCGGCACTTATAAATAGTAATACTGAGTATGAAAAAGAAGTATTCGTTAAGATTAATTCTGCTGATGAGATCATCGACGGAGACGAATACATTCTTGTAAGTACGGATGTCCCCGGACAATGCTTTATCTATAAGCCACCACATAGTAATTCTGACAAGGCCCAGTTATGTCATGAAATAGCAGCGACACAGGACAGACGTTATATAAATGTGTATGATGTTCCTAATACCTCTGTCATGACCGCTGAGCGTACGGAAGATGGATGGGTGTTCAGGTTTGATGATGTTTATCTGGGTGTAGATGGCGGTTATTTGTGTGGTTCAGATACTCCCGTGGTGTGGGATGCAGGAACTGATTATTTATCAACTGAATATCAAGATACGATCCGTTACCCCGCGTGTAGTCAAATTGGTCAATGGCAGGCATTCAAGTCGTTTTCAAGGTCATACCTGTTTCACAAAAAGACAGTACAAACCATAGCAGGGCCTGATATACCATCTGAGGTATATATAGATCCTTTGTTTGTTACGATCTATAAGGGAAATGAGTACCAACTCAAAGCAAATGTCTTTCCCATAACTTTGGACGACAGCAGTGTTTCCTGGTCAAGCAGTGATCCATCGGTCGTGACAGTAGATCAAAACGGTATAATAAAAGGGATTGCAGAGGGCTCGGCAACAGTTTATGCAACAAGCAATGCTAACCCCAGTCAGCAAGGGAAATGCATTATCGATGTACTTGCTTTTCACAATGAATTGAAAGCAGTTATTAGGGACAAAGACGGTAACAGATACTTTGGAAGATTCGATACAAGCGACTTGCCAAATTGGAGAAAGCTTCAGAATAGCTCCGTAGCAACTCCGATCAATTCGATTTATAGGAGTGAAAGCAGTCTTTACGCATTCAGCTTGGATGAAGAAAGTCAGACATCACAAATGTATCTGCTTAACGGGTCCAACTTCAATCTTTCACGTATCGGAAGCTGTTTATATCCAATTTATACAGCAGTAAGAGGGGTTGAAGATTCGAATTACGCTCCGTACGGATGCATGTTGTACGCGTACGGGGATAAACTGATATGCGGTACTACATCAGTTACGACTGTTAAAATGGTTGATGGGTCTTCATTTACCGGGGTCGGCATACCATACTTTATAAAAGACATTTCAAGTCAACTTCAAGGTGCTCAGATAGCCGCGATCACTTTTTATTATGAGCATAGCAGCACTATGTATTACTACTATATGCTGGACACAAATGGTGATATATGGACATTTAGGTTCTGTTATGGTTCCAGTGTCGAGGGACCTTATCTGTTTACAGCAATAAATAGGAAATGGATAACACATATACCAACGGACATCCTTAATCAGTCACTTTTCTACGATGGCACTTATCTTTATTGGTCCCATTATCATGATGACAAGACAACATTGTATATTCTGGATATGACTGACAGAATAATATACAATGCCGGAGATTTCGAAGATGGTGTTTGGCCTGTAGTTGGATTGTACATGGATGGGGAAACTTTACAGGAATCGGCTCAATACGATGAATATGAAACAAACTATTCTGATACGGGAGAGCTGGATTTCAGTTCGGTGGTTTCAGCAGGTGATGGGTTAGTTACATTTTATCAGAATAATGATCATTCCGGCGACAAAACGACATTCGGACATCTCAATTCAGTGCAAAACTATGCACCGAGCGAAGAAGAGATCGTATCCACCGGAGGATTATTTGATATAGAACAGGCTGAAGTCTTCATCGATACACAGCCCGATGCAGCAGTCGTCGATATAGTATCTGATGGGACAGTGACTGTGAGCATCAAGGAAGATGAAGATGTCACCAATGGTTTTATCAGGGTGACATATGATCCGGACATGCTGAAGCTGTCTTCATATGGTTCAGACCTTTTATACAGATCCGTCAATACATCTGTGCCAGGAGAAATTGTATTTGTATATGCGTCTGAAAATACCATCGATGCCGGAACAGAGCTGTTGAACGTGAGTTTTAAAGCGATCTGTGAAGACAGCAGCGTATATTCCCTGACTGTAGAGAGAAACGATGAATTATCACTGGCCGAAAGTAAGGATACTGAGATCCAGGGTCTTGGACATGACTGGCAGCCTGTCACCTATACCTGGTCTGCCGGCAACGGCAGCTGCACGGCTCTTAAGGCCTGCGCAAGGGATCACAGCCACGATATTTCCGAAACCGCAGTAGCTACTTCCGTATTGACTCCGCCTACGGATACACAGGACGGCAGCATCGTATATACTGCCGTATTCGAAAATGAGGAGTTTGAAACTCAGGTAAAGACTGCCGTAATACCGGCAGGCGGCATAAACGTCATAGCTATCACGGAAGAAACCCTGGAAGATTCATATACCGTAAGCGGCAGGACAGTAAGGGTCAGCTACGATCTTCCATGCAAAGTCGGGTATTTGTCAGACGGAGCGTACGTGCCCATCCCTGCAGAAAGTAACGGCGACGGAACGTATAACTTCACTGCACCTGAAGGCGTATATGAAGTTGTGCTCGTCATAATGGGTGATGCCGATCTTTCCGGCGAGTTCGACTTCTTTGACGTGATCACGGCAAAGGCTATGGACCTTTATCCGGAAGGTGGATATGATCCGGTCCAGCTTTTCGCTGCAGACGTGGATCTTGATGAAGAGTTCGGCTTCTTCGACGTCATACTCATAAAAGCCGCTGATCTGGGCAAGACAGATCTTGAATGGCAATAATACAAAAAGGAATAGATAAGATTTATGGAACTTAAGAACATCGAGCTATTGATGCCCTCGGGAGATCTCGAGTGCGTAGAAACGGCAATAAGATACGGAGCGGACGCTGTGTACCTTGGAGGCCCCTTTATGCAGATGCGGGCTGAGCACGTGGGTTTTGGCATGGAGGATGTTGCAGATGCTTGCTCAAAGCTTCACAAAGCGGGGAAGAAACTCTACGTAACTGTGAACTGCTTTGCAAACAACGAAGAGATACCAAGGCTCGGAGA
>CACXBN010000192.1 GCA_902765885.1 uncultured Ruminococcus sp.
AGGTTCCGTCATCATTTTTGGTGACATAACTATTATTTCCGCTGTACACAACATCAGTCAGCAGGTTGCCTTTTCTGTCTACAAAATGAACAGTGACTTTTCTCTGAATAGGCTCGCCGATTTTGTACAGAGTAAAATACTCATTGTTATTTTGACTGCCTCCTTTGTATACAGCGAAACCACGCGATGGGTTACCTTCAAACAAATCCAAAGCAGTCGGATCATTATTGTTGAAGGTAAATCGGAATTGAGTACCACCGTTAGAACCAGTTCTGGTGCCTATACGCAGATCTTGAGGTGTGGTAGAGACCCACAGGCGCCCATTTCCATTGTCACCATTACTATTTTCAAAATTGATATAAACTGTCTGATTATTATAAGTTGTACTCAGCCTGTATGTATTGTTTTGGCTGCCGTTTGTGATTTTCCAGACCGGAAGATCATCCTCATCTGAAGAGATGGTGACGCCGTCGCTGTTAGCCGGAATGGCACGAAGACGATTGTTGTAAGAAGGATGACTCTCAGGCGAAAGTACAGCACCATTATTTCCAGGTTTGATATACAGAACAAACTCGTTACCAACCAAATCACTAATTTGACTAGGAGTGGATGTGATGGCAAAAGTGGAGAATGATTCTGTCTGGAAGATGAAGTCCTGAGCAGACTTTTCATCCTCGTTGGCTTTTACTATGGAAGAAAAGACTTCTGTTCCCTCGCTCCCAAAGTGGATCACATTATAATCCAGTGATTCGTCATACTGCACAGGATCATCGTAGTGTATTTCCACAGTAACGCTCTTTTTCGGTTCAACGACCTTTTCACCATCCAGAATCGTAATGTCGAAAAATCTGATAGGTCCGAGATCTTCTTTCTGCGTTCCCAGTGCAACAGCAGAATCCTTGAGAAGATCTTCATATTGCTCGCTGTCGGAAAGAATCTCTGCAGCTTCCAGATGTGCTCCTTCAGGGATCTGTGCTTCATCATCGTAAGTCACCGTGATAATGTAGCCTTGTCCGTCTGCGGTTATCACCTTTGTAGAGATCTGCGCATCTGTCACATTGATAATGAACACTTCACCATTCTTCATGGTGATGGTAAGGCTTTCTTCAGTTTCAAAAGGTTTCAGGGATATCAAAGCCCAATCGCCGGAAACGACTGTCTTTTTATCGATCTCTGCGATTTGTTCATCTGTAAGTTCCGCACTGTACCGGCACTTTAGTTTATTAGATTTTTTGAGTGATCCGACTGTGGTATCCTCTTTAACTTTTCCGACCCATGCGAGATCAGGATCAGAAAACTCTGCACTCTCAATATTAGATACGAAAGATTCGGAGTCATCGGTAATACGGAGTGCTTCAACAAGAGATCTGATACTAATATATCCACCGCCTTCGAGGTTGTATTCAACTGTCCGACCATCAACTTCCCATTTGAAGTCAACGGTATATATGACGGCATATACAGAGAAGCTTTGCGCTTCAAATTCAGCGGACTCCAGTCGGTCCTTCTTATCCGTATTTACCTGAACACTATTATCGTCAAAATCAAGTATTTCTGACTTAAGCTTTCCAGTCTTTTCATCTTCTGTGAAGTGAATGATCTTTATTCTGTCAGGATCATCTATCTTAAGGCTCTTTCTGAAGTCTTCGCTGTATTCTACTTTGACATTGACGCTATCCCCTCTCGCCGGCTCTATTTCCTTGTTCTTCGACATAAGGGATATGTCATAGAAATGGATAAATCCGATATCCTGAAGTTTATCTACTCCTTCTTCATTGTTGATCGCTGCGAAAGATTCCTTATAGTACTGTTTGTATTCCTTAGCGCTTTCCTTCTTGTCTATTTCAGTTACATCTACCCTTACGTCATCCGGCAGAACTCCATTCTTATCTGAAATGGAAATATTGAAATCATCACTTTCAAATGTTAGCGGATCCGCAGTATCCGTACGATCAGTTTTTGTTACTGAGTTTTCGTTTGCTTTATCAGATGATTTCTTTTCTTTTACAGGTTCTGACTGTGCTGCTTCTGTATCGACTCCGCTTTCTTTTTCGGAATCCGAAGCCGCATCTTCATTTTGTTCTGCTTCTGAATCCACGGCAGTTACAGGCACATCAATACCGCCTTGCTCTTTAGCCTCATCTTTTTCAAGAGTAAAAGCAGGAAGAATGAGCAGATATGTAGTGATAAACACTACAATAACAGCGAGTGACAAAACTATCACCTTATACTTGCTCGTTTTTTCAATAATATTCTTTAGCTTTTCTGTCATCTCTAATACCTGTCCCAAGCATTATCGTTAATAGTGCGATGTAGCTAAAGTAATTGAATAATGCGTGTATTTATGACACAAAGCCCGATATGTGGTTCAATATCGGGCTTTGTAAATCATTAACTATTAATGCGCCTGCGCGCGACAAAGTAGATAGCTCCTGTTATCAGCAGGATGGATCCGAAGATGTAGAACAGCGTTGTGCCGATACCGCCGGATTGCGGCAGCTCATAGCCTGCTGTATTCTGAATACTCAGTTTCCAAAGACCACGATTGAACTTGACCAGCTTATCTGCTCCGATAGGTGCGCCATTGATTTCAGCTGTCATATAGAGGACACCATTTTCTTCCGAGACTGTAATCTTTACAGGACCGGAAATCGAATTATATCCACCCGGAGCTTCAGTTTCTACAAGGTAGTATGTGCCTGGAGCCAGTTTCCCGCTGCGGATCACGGCATCATTTACTGCCGGATCTGTAGGCTTCTCCGACTGAAGATCCGATTCGATCAGATAATCGGCGTTTTCTTCGACCGTCTTTGTAGAATCATATCTGCTGTCATAAAGATTGAATGTTGCGCCTTCGAGTGCATTACCATTTTCATCGATCTTTACGATATCTGCTTTGGCTGAAACCTGAATCACAGGATGAGGATATTCCAACTCCTCATCTTTACCGTTATGGTCAAATGTTGCCTTGGCTTCGTCATTTGAACGGAAACCCGGTTTGTTTACGCTGGTAGCATTTTCAGTCTCAAGGAAATCAGTGTCTTCATCACCAACAATGATCTGTCCCTGATGCTCACCTGATGCGTGCTTATCATAACCACTGGCTGCATATGTTGTATATGCCTCATCGGTAGCCATCACATCGAATGAAAGCGTGTATGTGACGTCACCGGCAGGCTGATATTCAGGATCAAATACGGCACTTACTGTCTTTGTATCTGTATCGTATAACAGTTCTTTGATAATAGTAGCTTTAGTGCCGTTCGCTTTTGTAAACTTAGCGTTCTCAGCGGTCGCAGGCGCGCCATTCTCGTATAAAGTGATCACTTGCGGCTGAGCTTCAGGATCAGCAGGATCAGCAGGGACTGTCATAGTCACCTTTGCCTTTGCGGCTGTCATAATAGCTGACGTGCTTGAG
>CACXBN010000193.1 GCA_902765885.1 uncultured Ruminococcus sp.
CGACGACAAGTCCCCGGACGACATACTGTTCCAGGACTACAAGGAGTTCATGATCTCCGGCCACACGCTGGGCGTGGGCCAGGTGGTCACGCTGGACTCCGCCCGCGTGCTGAAGCGCCGGGAGGACTTCCTTGCCGCCATGCAGCGCCGCCTGGAGGAGAAGCAGCTGGACATGATGCTGTTTATGATCACCGACATGCTCCAGGAGGGCACCCACCTGCTGTTCCTGGGCGCCCAGGACGTGGTGGCCCAGGCCTTCAACGTGCGCCCCGAGGACCACAGCGCCTTCCTGCCGGGCATACTGTCCCGCAAGAAGCAGGTCATCCCCTCGCTGTCGGTGTTCTGGGGCTGAAAAAACAAAACACCATTGAAACGCCACGGCCGCCGAACGTATGTGACCGAAATTTGCAATTGAAGCCAACATAACAAGCAAGAATCTCTGCCTGTCTTTTTCGTCAGCAGAGATTCTTGTGTTTGCAGGCTTTGTCAGCGGTCTATGGCAACCTCACCACAGGGCGCTTCTATTATTTGCAGATTTGGCTTGATCTTCTTTCACGTTTCTCCGATCTCGCGGAGTTCTGACTTCCTACACGCCAAGTTTTCCTAAAGATACAAGCATTATATAACGGACTCTTTTGATATGATATATCTGCTAACTCTGCTGTTTGAAAAAGATATCTGATACATGTGTTCATTATCATACGGAGCATAATAGCCATCCTTGTCCTCTTTCAATTTTATGATATCTCTTTTCCCTGTCACATCACTATTTTCAAACTTTTCATAGAACTTTACTGCGTCCAAATGATATTTTTCACATAATAGTTCTACGACCTCGGATAATGCCATACGTGAATCTGCCTTTAACACAACTTGTCCTACAACAAAAGGTCCTTCATTTGTTTCATGCGCGGTAATTTCCCACTCGATTACTGGATCATTAACCCCCAGCGAATACTCGATATCAAAAAGGTATACGGTTTTCCCGTCTCGATCCAGAAAAGAATCAGAGGCCCTACCCAGGATACTGTAAGAACCATCCTCGTTCTGCACAGCAATGTCGCCTGTGACACCCCAACGCGTGCCATTTTCATCATAGTACCACCGTTTAGCTGACGCAGTGGGATCGTTCAAATACCGGTCAGCAGCGGCGGGACTTGATATTTCCAAATAACCCCTCTTGCCCTTCGAGACAACGGAACCTTTTTCATCAACAATTTTGGCATGAATAAATGGTTCAAGTGGATATCCAGTTTCATTCGTCTTGGTTTCTTCATTCATGAAATATGTGAATATTGTTCCTGAGCCATCTTCTGCGGCACCGCCGCCAATCGCAAAGCGGGATTTACACCCGTTGGCATGGAGCCAACGATCAATCAACTCAACATTTGCCTTTGTCACCGGCTCTCCGCCAGATGATGGGCGTGTAACATGCTGCCACGCGGTTTTTGAAATAATTCCTTTCGCGACCGCTGCCAGATAAAAGCTCGGGGCGGCAACAATCCAATTGCACCGCAACTGCGCAACATCAATTCCAAAGCTTTCTTTGTTGTAGATTGGAACAGGCACAAGCGTTTTTCCTTTTGCCATCTGCAAATACCCTGAAACACGTTCCCCGGTAGCATGAGTCAGCGGGATCGTTTGAAAAACACGCTCTCCCACATAATCTTTTAAAAACAATCCTGCGTGCATCTCAATGAATGCATTCGCGGATGACTCCTTATAAACGATACATTTAGGCCTCCCAGTCGTCCCGCTGGTATAAGAATAACTGATATCACGTTCAACATCAACCGGTCCGCGATATAGAGATGCTTTGCTCCGGGTTCCCGCCTGGAGCATCTCCCCCATAGGAATAAAGCGGACATCCTTCAGTTTCGCCATTTTATGGATGCACTCCATCTTTTTATCGGGATTGTCAAATACTTCTCTCAATTTGGAAGGAAGCTTGGAAAGGTCATCAAATACATGTTGATTATCAACAGGTAGATAGTCCAATAAACTTGTAATGATAACATTTTTATATGGCAGTTCTCCAGTAAATCAACAATTTCAGGAAGGAAAGCGTCTAAAATAATTATAGTATCTGAGCCCTTTTGCCTTGTGTAAAGGTCAAGATCACTTTTCAAAAATAGATAATTGACATTATTTGCAATCGTTCCCATACAGTTTAGAGCCAAAAGCAAAAGCATGTTCTCGATGCTGACAGGCAAGCAGAGCGTCACAACGCTTTCTTCTGTCACTCCTATGGCACGTAAACCACAAATATATTCGTTAACCTTATCCGGCAGCTCACCATATGTAATTATTGTTCCGTAATAGTCAAAGGCTGGCGTATCAAGGTTTTCATGATTCCAGGACATGATGTTCTCAAAGACATTGAGATTGTAAATATCCACTCCGTTTATCGTCTTGACAACCTTCGCCCACTCCGGCAAGCGACGCCGAATATCACAGGTACGTATTTGTAACCGTTTATTTCCCTCTGCCATATATCTCATCCTATCCCTGGCATTTTTCAAAAAGTACACCTTTTGATAATACCATCCCATTAAGGATGAGACCGGGATTTCAATTCGTTTTTCTATGTAAAAACCATGTTTGCATCTTGAAACCAAGAAGTTCCCTGCGTATAATAAGTGTGATATATTGGCTGTCAAAAGGTGTACCTTGTGAGAGAGGGCTATTGTTACTTTGCCATCCGATATTCCCGTAATCGACGATAGAACGTCGCCTCACTCATACCGCATTTCTTGACAGCTTCAGAAATAGAATACTTTTTTGCCTCCCATGCCGCTACAATCTCTCCAAAGCTGTCTGGTAGAGGAATCTTCGGCCTGCCAAAGCGTACGCCCTTTAGTTTCGCAGCCGCAATACCCTCCGCCTGACGTTTTCTTATGTTAACCCGCTCATTTTCAGCCACAAAAGACAGGAGTTGTAGAACCAAGTCCGCAATAAACATCCCTATAAGATCTTTCCCTTTTCGAGTATCCAGCAAGGGCATATCGATCACACAAACATCGATTCCAATATCCTTAGTCAGCACGCGCCATTGCTGCTGTATTTCTTCATAATTCCTACCCAAACGATCAATGCTCAGAACATAAAGCAGATCGCCAGACTTCATTTTTCTAACCATCTTTTGATACTGAGGACGGTTAAAATCCTTGCCGGATTGCTTGTCCACATAGATGTTTTTTTTCAGAACGCTCTTCTCCTGCATTGCTTGCATTTGCCGGTCCTCGTTCTGATCCGTGCTGGAAACACGGACATATCCATAAGTGTTCGTATCATTTTCCCCCTTTATTCCATAGGCAAAGCCCTCCTGTAACATCATAAAGGAATCATCTTTACTCAAGTTTTCACCAACCAAGTGGGGTAAAGCAAGTCGAGATTTCCATTTACTCAGCAAAGCCGGGATGCAACGCACATTTCTATACGCAGCATCCCGGCTTTCTCGTCGGTCAATCTTTCAAACAGATGGCCAAATCCGCGTCTTATGCTTTATATGGGCATCGGACAAAACCATCCTGTGCGATGAGCTCAATTCTACGATAACATATACTGATTCTAAAAAACGGTATATTCCCAACCTTTCACCCCGGGAATCAGGCGTTCTCCAGGAACGCCGCGTACTCCTCCGTCAGGCCCATATCCCACAGCAGGGAGCAGGACAGGTACTTGTCGCGAATGTCCCGCGCGCCGACGAAGGCATTGACCACGTCCTCGGTGGAGATGTCGATGTCCGCGGGCGTCATGGGCATGCCGGTGGCGGCCATGGCGCTGTAGAGGGCGTCGTAGTCCGGGAGCTCCTGGTGGATGATGTCCAGGATCTCGTCCCAGTGGGCGATGATGTTCTCCAGCCGCCGGGCGTGCTTCTCCGGGTCGTTCTTGTGGGTCTTGGCCTCGATGGCGAGGATCTCGTCCGCGGTCTTACCGAAGATGCGCCGCACCTGGGCCTCCCAGGCGCCCTCGTCGAAGGCACGCATGTGGGCCAGCGCCTTCTCCCGGTCGGGGCGGGTGCCGTCCGCCAGCAGCTTGCGGTAGATCTTCATGGTCAGGATGGTGCCCACGCCCACCTGGATGCCGTGCAGGTCGTAGGGCACGCCCCGCTCCAGGGCCATCATCTCCCACATGTGGGAGAAGTAGTGCTCCAGGCCGGAGGCCGGGCGGGAGATCTCCGCGTAGGCCATGCCGATGCCCGCCAGCACCAGTCCCTCGGCGATAGAGGCGATGGCGTCCGGGTCGCGGCTGGTGATGCGATCGGACACGGCCATCAGCTTGCGCAGCGCGGCCCGCATCAGCTCGGCCACGTCCTCGCAGTAGTATTCGCCGGTCACCAAGTGGGAGATGCGCCA
>CACXBN010000194.1 GCA_902765885.1 uncultured Ruminococcus sp.
ACTTCAAGATAACTGTAGCCCATTTTCATAAGAGCTTCATGTTCTTTTGCTTCTGCGCCTATACTGATTTCCTGCTCAACTTTCTTCTTGAGCATATAACCGTCTTTTGCATGAGTGTGAACTACATATTTTCCTAAATACTTCAGAGCTTCTTCAGGTCTGTCATCAGAAACCATTACAAGGTTTGCAGGGTCAAAGTTGACTCTTACGCCGCTTGCTCCGAGAGAATCAAGAAATTCACCGAGGATTTTGCCTTTTTCCGGTCCTGTTTCAACAGCAAAAGCGGCACCTACGGAATCAGCGTACAGAGCGAGTTCTCTGCATGCTTTTCTCATTATTTCTTTTGTTTCGCATTCTTTTTCGGGAACGGTTCCGATATGTGTAGTAACTATATTGCATTCAAGTTTAAGTGAAAGATCCAATATTCTTTTTGATTTTTCAATCAGTTCAGGGTTTTCATCAGGGTTTGCGAATCCTCTGCCGAAATCTCCACATAATGCGGAAATAACCAATCCATGAGACTTGACAAAATCGAGAGTTTCCTTAATCTTGGATTCTGTCATGTTGTCAGGACAAATCTCTCCGTCTGTTGCATAAATCTGGAGTCCGTTGATTCCCAAAGATGCAGCCTTTTCGACGCCTCCCTTAAAACCAAGTCTGAAAGACTCTAACATTGCACCGATTTTCATTAGTGTAAGTTCCTCCTAGTATTAGTCTATATTATTTTTAATTTTTTGCTCGCGTATATCTGTTCCGCTGAACAGAAGCACTTTGAATTCTCCGAACAATCTTGAAAAAATTCTGTCATTATACGTTTTCAGAAGTTGATCTGCATCTAAATTCGTATTTATTATTGTAGACTTATTCATGTTGATTCGCTTGTTGATCAAATCATACAGACATGAAACTGTATAGCTGGAAATAAACTCAGTTCCGAGGTCATCGATTATAAGCAGATCACAGTCATAATATTTATCAAGATCAATAGGGCTGTCACTGTCATAGCTGAATCTTCTGTTTTGGTAATTGTCAAATAATTTAAACGCAGTTTCGTAAATAGTATAGAAACCCTTGTTGATTACCGTAATAGCAGTTGCTGTCGACAAATGTGTTTTTCCGAGCCCTGTAGGGCCAAGAAGGATTATATTTGATGAAGATCCCGGCTTAAATTCTTCGGCATATTCCTTTAAGAATTCAACGTTGTTCTCCATAGCTATTTTATCATTATTTTGGTAATAATCAAGAGAAAAATTATCAAATGTCTGCTTTTGGGCAAGTGTATAGAGCCCTGATTCCTTCAGAATCTCCATGTTTATTTCTTTTTTCAGACATTTACATCTTTTTGCGCCGACATAACCGGTATCGTTGCATTCATTGCAATAGTATTTGTAGTCACAATAATCTTCCGGATAGCCATTCGAGATCAACAGGTCTTTCTTTCTCGAAACAAGTTTTTCATATTCTGATCTTACTTCATCTATTGCCTCTACTCCTAAAAAGGATGAGAACAATATCTTCTGTCCAGCCTTCTGAAGTTCAAGATCCACTTCGGAAAACCCGGGAATTTTTTCAGAAACTTCACGAATATGATTGTCAAAAGTTCTTCTGACATCTGCTAATCTGCTGCTTATTGTGTTTTCAGCTTTTGCAAGAAAATCTGCTCGTGCCATAATACTTGTCATCCACCTTGTTTCTTGGATTTTTCTGTTCTTTTTAATGCGGCTTCAAAGAATGAACTGCTAGAAGAAAAACTGGATTTGGTTTTGGATGCCACAGGCTGTTTCTTCTCTTTTTCTTTTATATTATCTGCTTTGGCTTCATCAACAGTTTTGATTCCTTTGTTATACCAGTTCTCAAGGATAGCATTAGCATAATTAATGCTTGCCTGATTCGTATTCTGGATAGTCAGATCATATGCATACTTGATGACATCTTTGCTGAATTTATATTTTGTAAGCCACAATTCCACATGAGATTTTTCGTTTTCTGTGAACTCTCTTTTGTTTCCACCGAAGAAAGTAGCTTTCACATAATTGTTGAAACTGTCACGCTGTTCAACATTTCTGATTTCTTCATCCAATGCATCTGATGTAATTATTCCTTTGTCGTAAAACTCAAGTGCGATCTTTTCAATATACCTGATACTTTTTCTTCTTCTCTCAACGGCATATTGGCAAAGGAGCAGCACATAATCTTCCGGCAAATTCAAATCGTTAACAAGAGATATTATTATAGAGGTTTCTGTTGTGTTGAACAGTTTTCCGAGAACTTCTTCGCATGAATGAATAAAGTCTTTATATCCTTTATTGGCATCTATAACATCTGCAATTTCTTCGGCTGAATAGGAATGGAGGGTGTTAGACTGGATTATTTTTGTTTCCTTATTGTGTTCATGTTCATCGGAGCCGTACTTATCGTTTTCGTCTAAAGAAATTAATCCCGATTTAACCAATGCCTTTACAGCTTTATTAAAGGAATTCTCGGTCATGTCAAGCTGGGTGCAAAGTGACTTCACATCAAAGCTGGGTTCTGCATAAACGGCAATGAGGACCTGTAACTCCTCCTTTGTAGCATTGGGAAGAAATGCGATCACTTCATTTTGCGGAAGAGAAAGGATTGTATCATTATAGATTCTTTTGATTTTCATTTGTCAAGTTCCTAAAGAATCCATACTGATATCACGATCCGTGTACTGTCTAGATTCTTTTTTCCTTTAAACTATTTAAATATATGTGTGATGCTTCATCAGATGCGTATGCGTTGAGATAACTGTCTGCTTTTATACCTTCGAGATAATTATAATAGCCTGCGGCTGCTGTCATCGCACCGTTGTCGCCGCAATACTTAATGGAAGGAACGATCAGTTCTATTTTATGTTTTATGCACACAGATGATACCGCTTTTCTCAAATGAGAATTTGCGGCAACTCCACCTGCAAGAATAAGTTTCTTTACGCCTTTATATTTTGAATGTATTATAAGATTTTCAAGTTTTTTTGATATTCCTTCACAGATTGTTTTAGTAAACGAACCTGCTATCTGCCTCTTTACATCTTCTGGAATCACATCTGTTTTGTTTTTCTGTTTATAGTTATTGATATAATTAAGAACAGCCGTTTTTAACCCGCTGAATGAGTAGTCATACGAATCGTCATTCACTGCAGGAGAGGGAAAACTGATGTAACTGGTATCAGTGCTGCCAAAAGCTTCCGCGGCAAGTTTATCCATAGCAGCTCCGCCGGGGTAGGGGAGTCCGAGAAGTCTTCCTACCTTATCGAATGCTTCGCCGCACGCATCATCTCTTGTACTCCCCAGCTCTGTATATTCATTATTGTTTATTACTTCATAGAGGCTGGTGTGTCCTCCTGATACTACAAGAGCGAGATAATACTGATCATCAAATTCATGTTCCAGATGAGCTGCAGCCACATGGGCTTTAATGTGATCTACGGGAATAAGTGCTTTTCCAGTGGATGAAGCAAGTGCTTTTGCGAAACCTACACCGACCAAAAGAGAACCTATTAGTCCCGGAGCAAAGGTAACGGCAACAGCGTCAATATCCGAAAGGGAAGTGCCCGATTCGTTTATGGCGCTTTCAACAACGTTTGATATAGCCTCACAATGAGCTCTGCTTGCAATTTCAGGAACGACCCCGCCGTACAGGGAATGGATCGGAATTTGTGATGATACTATATTTGATTTTACTGAGAACCTGTTTCCGTCTATTTGGACAACCGATGCGGCTGTTTCATCACATGAGCTTTCTATGCCTAAAATTATCATTTTTCTACCTCTTCATTATCTAGGCATAAACACATATCTATTGCGTCTTCAACCGGTTTAGTATAATAATTTTTTCTTATAGTCAACTGTTCAAAATTGAATGATTTGTATAATGACAGTGCTGGTATATTTGATTTTCTGACATCAAGATAAGCATTCCTGACACCATTTTTCTTCATTATTTCAAATGAATATTTAAGAAGTGATGATGCTATGCCCATCCGTCTCTTTTCGGGAATCACAGCGAGATTAAGTATTTCAGCTTCTTCATCTATGAGATAGAAAAAAATATATCCTATGACTGTATTGTCATCATCCAGTGCCAAAAATATGTTACATGGCTCGGATTCCATAGCGGATTTAATGGAATTCTTAGACCAGGCATCACTGAAGGTCTTTATTTCAATATCGTAAATACTGTCCAAATGAGTTAAATTTGCTTTTTCTATTCTCATTTTTTCTCACCAAACATCATATCAAAAGAAGCTATAATATCCTCAAGACATTTTTTATAATCTTCAACATCCCCTCCGAACGGATCGGAAATCTCGGTAGGCAGGGAAGAGATCTTTGAAGCATATTCAGGAAATTTAATGATCATGCTGAATGCATGAGATGAGGTAACTCCATAAATATAATCCGCGCTTTTGATCATTGATTCATTAAGCGTTGTGGAAATATGATTGGCGTAATCATTTCCTGGTCTGCTTTTAATACCAAATTCTTCGAGGGCTGCTATGGCATTTGCGCTTATTGGAGATCCGTCACCGTAAAGTCCAGCCGATATTGCAAATCTGCTTTCGTTTGCATACTTGTCATTGAATACTGCTTCACACATCGGAGAGCGGCAAGTATTACCTGAACAAACAAACAAATAAACTTTCGGTGTTATAATTCCATCGTATTTTTTCTCTGGTACCTGTAAAACATCAGATTGAAGTGTATCCAAAAAATCATCCCCAGTATTTTAATATCCGAATGTTCCTGAAAGGCTGTCATCATCCGTGATCCAGTCTTCAGTGTTTATTACTCTGAATTCAAGTTTGGTATCTCTTATATACACTTTGGATATTCCTGCATTCAGTATCATTCTTTTACACATCATGCAAGAGTTTGTACCTGCAACTATCTCACCGGTCCCGGGTTCTGTACAGCACATATACAGAGAAGAACCAAGCATGCTTTCTCTGGAAGCAGCAATAATCGCATTTGCTTCACTGTGAACAGATCTGCACAGTTCATATCTTTCTCCACGGGGAATTCCAAGAGTTTCTCTGGTACAGCGCATCAGATCAGAACAATTCTTTCTTCCTCTGGGAGCGCCATTATAACCTGTAGATATAATTGTATCATTCTTGACAATTATAGCCCCATATCTTTTTCTGAGGCATGTGCTTCTTTCAGAAACAGTTTGAGCAATATCAAGGTAATAATTTATTTTACTGACTCTCTCCATAAAATTCTCCTATGTAGTAATCACATACACAGTTATTATAAATAATTAAATATAATAAAATCAATGTTTTTACGAAATTTACCAAAAAATATAGAAAAAAAGAGACCTGCGAAGCAAGTCTCAATGACCCGTGGGGGAATCGAACCCCCGTTTACGCCGTGAGAGGGCGTTGTCTTAGCCGCTTGACCAACGGGCCTTATTAGAACGGAAATGATTATATCACAACAATCATTTCCGTGTCAAGATTCAAAAATAATCTTTTATTTATTGACTGCAATATCCTGGATTTTTCTGGCCCAGTCGACAATATCCTGTCTGTTTTCAAGTGAAATTTTAGAACCGAAAATGCCGCATTTTACGAAATACGGTTCATCAATATAATTTGTTCCAGCGTTTATAAGAATGTTTTTCAATTCTTTTTCAGCATCCGAATCAGGAGAGCCATCTATAAAAAGGGCAACGTTCTTAGATCTTGACGGTATCAGTTCAGAAGCAAATCTTCTGACTTTATCGTCAAGTTTTCCTTTGGATGAGATACCTATAAGCACAAGTTTTTCATTATCTGCAGGATATGCAGGCGGAATATCGTTAACCAGACAGTTGCAGGCTTGACCGATTGCTTCTGCATAAGTTTTAAACTGTTTATTGGCAGACAAATACATAACGCGCATTTTCATAATAGCCACCTCAAAAATTTTGTATAATTGTAATATTATTTATAAACAGGAAATTTAGTAGAGTACAGTTCATCAGACGAGAGATTATTAAAGATAATGAATTAATTGTCTGAACTACAGTATTTCATCATAATCCTAATCAAACAGAAAAAGATATTTGAATAATAGATCATACAACAGATACACGAATCAGCCGCGAGATAATTCATTATAAATAAAATTATAATTATTGTAAAGATGAAACGCAATAATTCATATAGTCATGATAAAAACGTGCGAATGAATAACCGTACGCAATCATAATAAATCATACAATGCGAATTATAAATGATAAGAAGAACAACAGCATATTTATAAGGATTATATTTTTAAACCCGAATAATAGCACATTTAGGCTTAAAACCCCTGTTTTATGCCATTTTCGCTTCCCTAAATTATACAAAATATGCATTTTGTATAATTTATCATATATTTATAACCACTTCCCGATAATGTCTGCTCTCGACGTTAATTACGGATTTATCGATGACTTTTTCTCGTCTCGTTAAGGCAAAATCATTCGTAAGTATGACCGAGTGAAATAATCAGTCAAAATAAATTTCTTTTACTCCATCAACCTCAACTTCTTCAATTTCGGATCCCGGTATCCTGTATCTGACTTTGATTTTTTTCGGTACATCAAATCTCAGATATCTGACTCTTCCCTGTTCCCATTCGGCAGAAACAGTTATATTGCCTCTAGCTTTCAGTCCGGTAAATGATCCGTTCAAATCTTCTGTGACGGAAGGAATTATATCGATAAATCCTTCATGACTTTGCATTACCATTTCAGTCATTCCGGCGCTTCCTCCAAAATTTCCGTCGATCTGGAAAGGAGGATGTTTATCAAATAGATTATGGAGTGTCGAATTTGTGAATAGGTATCTTACGCTATCGAGAGCATCTTTACCACGGTGCAGTCTGGCATAAAGATTTATAATCCAAGCGCGTGACCAGCCTGTTCCGGCTCCGCCATGACTTATTCTGAAATCGATCGATTTTTCAACGGCATCGTACAAATCTTTAGTTTTTTCTCTCGATATAGTATTTCCTGGATATAGTCCGAACGCATGCGAAATATGTCTGTGTCCCAGCTCTGTTTCTCCATATTCCTTATACCATTCGAGCAGTCTTCCGTCTGATCCAATTCTCATAGGAACCATTCTTGATCTGCATTCTTTTGCTTTTTTCCTGTTTTCAGGGTCTATATGCAAAAGATCTTCGCATTTCACATAAAAGTCAAGCAATTCGCCTATTATCTGGATATCCATCGTTGGAGATATCGTCAAGAATAAATGTTTGTCACTGTCAGGAGCGCAGTATCTGTTCTCCGGTGATGAAGTAGGTCCTGTATGAAGATAGCCGTCTTTTCCTTCAAAAAGATTATCCATTGCAAACAAAGCACATTCTTTTATGTATTTGTATGCTGTGTTTTTCAAAAAATCGATATCACATGTATAAAGATAATGTTCCCACATATGTAATGCAAGCCATGCCCCGCCGGTGGGCCACAATCCGAAAATACCGTCTGCTACTCCGGCATAACAGTATATATCAGTTAAATGGTGAACGACCATACCTTCAGAATGATAATTATCTTCAGCAAATTTTTTTCCGCCCCTGAGAAGCTGATTATTCATGAAATCGAACAACGGAGCCGTGCATTCCGAAATATTTGCCGCTTCAGCCTGCCAGTAATTCATCTGAAGGTTAATATTGGTATGATAGTCGCCATTCCATGGGGCTTGTAGATTTTCGCTCCATATTCCCTGCAGGTTTGCAGGAAGACTTCCGGGTCTGCTGGAGCTGAGAAGCAAGTATTTTCCAAATTGCCAATAAAGCGACATCAGCCTGAAATCCTGAGCTGAATTGTCTCTTATAAGTCTTTTAATTCTTATTCTGGTTGTCATTTCATCCAGTGCAGGATCCGCATCAAATGCTATTTCCGATCTTTTCATAAATGCTGAAAAGTCATCTATATGTTCCTTTTTAAGCTGTTCATAAGATATACAGAATTCATCCACAAAATTCTGAGACAATTTATTATAATCAGCATATTTGAACTGTGTAAAAGTTCTTGAAAAAATCTCGATAAATGATGCGCATGAAACAGCAAGTCCGCAGGTTGTCTTTGAAACTATACCGTCCGTATTGATAATAAAATTGATGGTAAATCTATTATCATCAAATTGGGTTCCGCATTCGTAACTCATGGATTTATCGCTTATAATCTTATTGTGGATATATTCCCTCTCAAATAATAAATCAGCCGAAAAATTTGTATCGGCACTGAATCTTGAACAAATCACATGATGCAGGTATGACGCAAAGTATTCCCGTTCATATTTATGTCCGTCTTTTATATATCTGACTGAGCAAATACCAGAAATAAGATCTATATCCCTTGAATAATCCTTGCAAATGCTGTCCTCATGAAATTTTATCTTTAGTTTCCCGGTATATTCGAATGATTTGATCCTAGTAATGCTGTCTTCAAGATTATTTTCTGCCCATTCATTTGCCTCAGTTTCCTTGTCCTGAAGGAACAGATCTCTTATATGATCTATTTTTTCTTTAAATCCTTCATGCTTTAGGTTTTGCTCTTTCCCCGACCAGACAGATTCTTCATTGAAGATAATATTCTCAGTTCCTACCAATCCATAAATCATTGCTCCTTCAAATCCGTTTCCGATTGGAGAGGCATTATCCCATTGTTCAGCTTCATTGTCTAAATGCAAAATATAATCTCTCATACAACTATTCTTCTCCGTTTGATTCATCGGTTTCCAGAGGGCGCAGTTTTTCAGGTTTTATCATTATTTCGGCAAGAGGATTATTGTTCATTGCCTGTTCCATATTTGCATCTGTAACGTGGGTATATATTTGTGTCGTATTAAGCTGTTCATGTCCGAGAATATCTTTCAGTACTCTTATATCGACTTTTCCAGACTGGTACATCAAAGTTGCTGCTGTATGTCTAAGTTTATGTGTAGATAACTTTCGGTTCTGAAGGCCCGCAGCGTTAAGATATTTCTTCACCATCCACTGTACCGTTTTTACAGATATCCTTTGCCCTTGTCCTGATAAGAAAAAGGCTCTTTCGCGACTGTTTTTGGGGTGAGAATTGATTCTTATAGGCAGGTAAGTATTGATTGCATCTCTACATGAATCATTGAGATAAACTATTCTTTCTTTATTCCCTTTCCCTGTAACTCGCATTGACTTAAGATCGTTGTCCAAATCAGTAACATTTATTCCTGTCAGTTCTGATAAACGTATTCCACAATTCAAAAATAAGGTTAAAATACAATAATCACGTTCCTTTGTCTTGGAAAGCTTATCATCTATTACCGCATTGTACAGTTTAAGGCATTCATCATATGTCAGATATTTTGGCAAAGTTTTATTAAATTTTGGTGTTTCGATATTTTGAGCAGGATTGTTTTTGAAATACATTCTTTTTACCGTACAATGCTTGTAAAACTGCTTTATGGCAGATAACTTCCTCGCCCTTGCTTTAGGTTGATTCTCTCTTTCCCTGCTTGTATATGCAAGAAAATCATATATATCTGAAGTTGTTATACTTTCGAAAAAATCAATATCAAGGTGGGATATGTTTATATTAGTGAACTCTTCGCCTTCTGTAGGCATATCATTCTTTTTAGCATAAATATACCTGCAAAAAGTCCTGAGATCAAACAGATATTCGGTAACGGTTTTTTTGGAGCAGCCCTGAATAACTTCTTTGTCATTCGCAAATTCTCTTATCAAGGGTGGAAATTCATCAATGAAGGTTGTAGCCATTTAATCCTCTGCAATAATAAATTCATTATCTAATTTAATGTACATATTGTAAACTTTAAAATCATATTATTGAAATTAAACCGAATTAGAAGTAATATTATAGATGAAGTTATAATTAATATATTTAAATAATCGGTGCCTGATTATGAAGAACTTTTGGATTGAAAACAGAAAATATATAGGCAAAACGCTGTTATACCAGTTTGGTGGTGCATTTTTTGGAATCATGCTTTTGACAGCTACCCAGGCAATTAAAAATGCTGAATGGCTTCCTCAGGTAGCAAGTTATATAGCTATTCTTTTTTATTTGTATCTGATATATACTCTCATTTGGGATAAGGGAGGTCAGGACAGGATAAAGTTCGACGGCGGCCGCATGAATAAAAATCTCAAAACAGGTTTCTTAATTTCACTTGCTGCCAACATTCCAAATATAATTTTGGCAATAATAATTATCATATCCTATCAGTTTAAATCGGCAACAGTAGCAGCAACAATTCATACAGTTTCAAAAGGTATTGCAATATTGTGGGAAGGAATGTACACTGGACTGGTTCTGACATACTCTCCAAACAATCCTATAATATTTGCCTTGATGATAATCCCCTCATTACTTGTAAGCACTGCAGCATACCTGATGGGATTCAACAACAAAAAAGTTTTCGGGAATCTGTTTGACAAGAAAAAATCAGAAGTTACCAAATAGCCACTTAACCTGCCGGATCATAAGTCCCGCAGGTTATTTTTTTATTATTCCCTCTTCAATCAGTCTCTGCTGTATTTTTTTTGATTTTCCGGCTTTTACTCTTAAAGGAATAATAATCAGTAATGCGACAATTAAAATAGCAATTGCTATTATCAAGTAATCCACATATGCCGGGACAGGATTTCCAAATATTAAACTGTACTTAAAAAATCTGGTTTCTGCATTACCATTCACATATGATTGATTGGTATATTTTTCTATTCCGTCAAATTTTATATTCTCTACCCTCAAAGTTCTCTCTGAGAACAAAGCAGGACGTATATTGTCGGCAGTACCTGCTTCTATGTTAATCGAATCCACAACCAATTCATTAGTTGTGTAAATCGGTTTGTCGGCTTTTAAAGTTCCGCCTATCAAATTTATATTTCTTCCATACACAGAAAATCCGTCATCGGATTTTATTTTTATGTCCATTTGTGATCCGACAAACGAGAAGTCAGCATTTTCAGAATAAATACCGTATTTTCCTGAAGTAATGTGGTACTCTCCCTCAAGCAAACGGACCTTATGTGTATTATTCTGAGTAACGAGAAATATACCCATTTCGCCGGCATCTATCGTTAATGTTCCAGTTCCTTTAAATACAACGGTTCCCGAGCAGGCAATCCCGTATTTTTCAGCATGAATATAATTGTTTCCATTAAGTATTACTGTACAGTTATCCGGTAATCTTAAGCCGTATGGGCTGTCGGTATACAAATTGATTCCTGATAATGTCAATTCATCAAATCTGTTTGCCCAGGAGTATCCAGGCCCGTCCATATTTCGTCTTGCTTCAGCGATATTTAAAGTTTCGGTTATAACAAGATCTTCCGCCATGACAGCATTTGCCATTATGCAGGATAATAAAACTACAGTAAAAATTAAAAAAAGAATGCTAATACTATTTTTAACCATTTAATCACCATTTTTCCTGACTAAATATATTAAGTTGGATAATCTTATTAAAAGAGCTTGCCCTGCCGCTGTTAAAGTAAAATAGATGAAAGTGGAAATCTGATTGTTTTCCACAAGCACCCCGTATATTGTAAACAAAAGCATAAATACAGATGAAATGGGCGAATAAAATGCTCTCATATAATTCATCAACTTGAAATTCTTATTCTTTTTGCTTGTTAAGAATACTGTAATCAAATTAATGACCAGAAGTATTGCAACTATTATATAAGTAACAATCAAATACATCCTTATACTGTCAGTAAACCAGGAGCGTGCACTTGCATCCTGAATGCTTGCTGAAGCAGTTATATAGCTTATAAATGTTGCAACACAAAGAATTATGCCTAAGGACAGTAAAACTGTGTTAAGCAGCATAAACAACTTTCTGTTTTTGCTTTTAAACTCAAAGAAACTCAGAAGTATAACAACGAGTGCGACAGTTATACAAATAATTAAATTAAATATCATAATAATATATCACTTAATTTTATTTTTGGAACTACATGATGATTATCATCTGTTCTGTAGTATTTCGTAGATTCATTCTTCCCTATTTCTTTAATAACAACTGTTTCATCAGGCTTGCCGAGAGCTATTATTAAAACAGGTTCAATTGTTTCATCAAAGGAAAACATCTGTGAAATTTCATTTTTTGAAAATGCGGCAATAAAGCACCCACCATAACCTTTTTCGACTGCCTGAAGCATAATTGATTCGGCAGCTATCCCTAAGTCAATATCCGAATAAGATATGTTTTTCACGGTTTTATCTTTACAAACTATAATTAATGAAGTCGGATGATGTCCATCAGGTGGCAGTTTCAAGTCAGGAAGCATTCCACCCCATTTTGTATTACTTAATACCGCTTCAACTTCATTTTTCTCATATACTAATTTGTATCTAAGAGGTTGAAGATTAATTGCACTTGAAGAATATCTTGCCCCGTCTACGAAAGATTTCAGCTGGTTCTCATCAATAACTACAGACTCATCAAAAGATCTATAGCTTCTTGCCTTTTTAATTAAATCAAAAACCATAATCACATCCTCCCTCAGAGTAATTATATCATAAAATCATTCCGAATTTTCAGCTATTTTTTAAATATTTTACAATGAAAACAAAAAGGGCTGGTAAAGCGAAATCAAATCCGCTATACACAGCCACAATTTATGTTATTGAACACATCAGACTTTATTAAATTATTTTATTTCTACTTCTGCGCCAGTAGCAGCGAGTTTTTCCTTAAGAGCTTCTGCATCTTCCTTAGAAAGACCTTCCTTAATTGTCTTAGGAGCGCCTTCTACGAGATCTTTAGCTTCCTTAAGTCCGAGTCCGGTAACTTCACGAACAACTTTGATAACTTCAAGCTTCTTAGCGCCGAAGGACTTGAGAACAACGTCAAATTCGGTCTTCTCTTCTACGGGAGCTGCAGCAGCAGCGCCAGCACCAGCAACTGCAACAGGAGCAGCAGCGGAAACGCCGAATTCTTCTTCGATAGCCTTAACGAGTTCATTCAGTTCAAGAATGGAAAGGCTTTTAATATCTTCTACTATTTTAAGTGTTTTTTCTGTAGCCATTATTATATCCTCCAATTATAGAATATCATATTTAATTATTCAGCTGCAGGAGCTTCTGTAGCTTCTGCAGGTGCAGATTCTTCTTTTACCTCAGCTGCTTCAGCAGGCTTTTCTTCTGTAGCATCTTCGCCTTTATCAGCGATTGCCTGAAGTACATAAGCGAGTTTGTAAAGCGGGCTCTGAACGCTGCCAAGAAGTTTAGAAATAAGAATTTCTTTAGGCGGAATTCCTGCGAGCTCATTTACGATCGCAGCGTCAACAACTTTTCCTTCAAGAAGTCCACCACGAATTTCAAATGTTTCTATTTTATCTGCATACTGTTTGAGAATCTTTGCAGGAGCGATCGGATCATTGTAGCTGATAGCAAGAGCATTCATTCCATCGAGTTCAGATTTTAATCCTTCAAAACCTGCGATATCACATGCTTTGCCAATAAGAGTATTCTTTATAACAGAATATTCAACACCTGCTTCTCTGAGAGCTGCTCTAAGTTTAGTATCATCATCAACTTTGATACCTTCATACTTCACGAGCACACCAGAAGTAGCACGACCCAATTTTTCAGCAAGAGATTCAACAAGAGCTTTCTTTTGCTCTAAAATTTTCTCACTGGGCATTTTACGTCCTCCTTTTCAGAATTAAGCAGAAATAAATAAAAGGTCTTTGTTCGCACTGCACGAAAAAAGACCTTGATAGTTATCATTTCAAGTCTCTCCTCGGCAGGAAAGCAATTGCTTTTACTGTAACCTGCTGTCTTTGGTTCAACAACATACGGATTTTACTATAAAATTATTTTATTGTCAATAGTTATTTGGATTTATTTTTGATTTTGTTAAAATATTCCTCTGATGATTTTTCGAATTTATTATTTCCTGCTATGTAATATTTTTCATTTTTGATATCATTTGGAAGATATTGCTGCTCAACCCAGTTGTTTTCATAATCATGAGGATATTTATACCCGAAAAATCCTGGAGACTGAAGGTGTTTTGGAATCTCTATTCCCTTCCCTTCATGTATGTCTTTTTCTGCTTTTGCATAAGCCATGTACGCGCTGTTGGATTTAGGTGCAGTTGCAAGCATGACAGCAGCATGTGCTAATGGTATTCTGGCTTCAGGCAGCCCAAGTTCTCTGGCAGATTCAATACAAGCCCTTACTATAACAGGAGCCATAGGATAAGCCATACCAATATCCTCAGAAGCTATTACCATCAGTCTCCTGCATGGAGAGATGAGGTCTCCTCCCTCAAGAAGCCTTGCCAAATAAAATACAGCCGCATCAGGGTCAGACCCTCTTATCGACTTCTGTAAGCATGATAAAAGATTGTAGTGCACATCTCCATCTCTGTCAAAATTGCTTTGTGAGACAGATGGTATCATATCTATTACGCTTTGATCTGAAATGACTCCTTCATCATCACAGCACAGAGATGCCATTTCAAGTATGCCTACGGCTTTTCTGACATCTCCTGAAGCTGCATTGGCAATAATATTCAGTGACCTGTCAGTAATAATAAGATCTTTGAATTCTCTGTCAACTGTCTTTTTCAAAAAAGCAAAAATCTCATCAGAAGAAACATGCTTAAACTCGAATACCATACAACGTGAAATCAGCGCATCATAGATATAATAATAAGGATTTTCAGTAGTTGATGCTATAAGCGTTATTCTACCGTCCTCTAAATACTCGAGCAATGATTGTTGCTGCTTCTTATTAAAGTATTGTATCTCATCAAGATAAAGCAGAATACCATTAGATCCCGTAATTGTCCCTGATTCACTGACGATATTATGAATATCTTTAATATTCGCTGTAGTGGCATTCAGTTTATACATTGAATACTCTGACATTTTGGCAATTATTGATGCGACTGTCGTTTTGCCACATCCTGGCGGGCCATAGAAAATCATTGAGGGGATCGATCCTCTGTTAAGCACCTTTCTCAGGACCCCGTATTTCCCTACAAGATGTTTCTGACCGACAATATCATCAAGATTTTGTGGTCTGATCCTATCTGCAAGAGGTGTATTCAAAGGCATATGATCTAATCCTTTCATTCTAATATATCTGTTTACTGTTCAATATTAAAAAGCAAGGACAAGTGCCATGCTATTTAATATTATAAAATGGATTCAACATCTCCATAATAGAATTCAAAGTCGGGTTTGGGAGTATATACATACTTTGCAGCATTTATGATAACTCTCTGCACTTTCTCATTATGGTATGTCGGCCAAGCTTCATGACCTGGTCTGAAATAGAATATCTTACCTCTTCCTCTGTTGAACACACATCCACTACGGAAGACTTCACCACCGCTGAACCAGCTTATGAAAACAAGCTCATCAGGTTCCGGTATTCTGAAATGTTCCCCGTACATTTCTTCTCTTTCTAGTACGATATTTTCACCGATACCTTTTACAATAGGGTGAGTCGGGTTAACAACCCACAAAATTTCCTTGTCATGCTCATCTCTCCACTTAAGCTGATCTGTACGAGTTCCGCAGAGTTTTCTGAAAATCTTTGATGCATGTCCAGAGTGGAGAACTATAAGGCCCATTCCCTCCTGAACTCTGTTGTACACTTTTTCAACTATTTCATCAGGAACTAAATGATGTTGCATGTGTCCCCACCAAATCATAACATCAGTATTGTTAAGAACATCATCTGTCAATCCGCATTCCGGTTCAGGCAATGTTGCTGTTTTAACATTGAAGCCTTCTCCTGACTCTTCTAAAAATTTTTTTATACATCCATGAATTCCATCTGGATATATTTTTTTGATATCAGGATTCAGTCTTTCATGCATGTACTCATTCCAAACAGTAATATTCATTTGATCCTCCAAAAAAATTATATGTGGAATAGTTTTTTTGATTCATATACTGGTTCGCAAGTTAAATTAATTTTCAGTTTTCGATATATTGTTGAATCCACATGGGATACTATAACACTCGAATGAGCTTCGCAACCTTTAAGATTAGTTAGACAATCAAGTGCTTTTTTTGCATTTTCATCATTGAACGCGCTCATAGAAAGAGCTATCAAGACTTCATCCGCATGGAGTCTCGGGTTCTTCGATCCAAGAATTTCAGTTTTAAGTTTGCAGATCGGTTCGATGACTTCCGGAGAAATAAGGTGTATCTCGTCATCAATGTTTGCTATTGTTTTAAGTGCATTGAGAAGCACCGAAGCGCAGGATCCCAGCAGTTCGGTCGTTTTTCCGGTTACAATAGTACCATCCTGCAACTCAATTGCTGCACTTGGTCCGTTCGTCTGTTCTGCTTTTTGTAGCGCTGCCGTTACTACAGGTCTGTCTTCAGGCTTCAGATTTGCCCTATTCATAACGAGTTCTGTTTTATAGACCTCATCAGTATCGCACTGCCCTTTTTTGTTTTTGACAAGGCAGTTGAAATACCTTCTAATTATTTCCATATTGGCAGCATGGGATACAGCTTCATTGTCATAAATACAATATCCCACCATATTAACCCCCATATCAGTAGGGCTCTTATATGGGCATTCTCCGTATATTCCTTCAAATAATCTTCTTAATACCGGGAATATTTCAACATCCCTGTTATAGTTCACTGCCCTTTCACCATATGCCTCATAATGGAACGGGTCTATCATATTGACATCATTCAAGTCTGTTGTAGCAGCTTCATATGCTATATTAACAGGATGATTTAACGGGAGATTCCAAACAGGAAATGTTTCAAATTTTGCATAACCTGATTTTATTCCCCTCTTATTGTCATGATACAGCTGAGAGAGACATGTTGCCATTTTCCCGCTTCCGGGCCCCGGTGCAGTAATAACAACAAGACTTCTGGTTGTTTCTATATAATCATTTTTGCCATAACCGTCTTCACTGACTATAAGTTTTACGTTTGTGGGGTAGCCGGGAATCGGATAATGCTTGAATACTTTTATTCCAAGCGTCTGAAGTCTCTGTATGAATTTTTCTGCGCCTGCCTGTCCTGTATAGTGTGTGACTACAACACTTCCGACATACAGACCGGAATCTCTGAAAGCATCTATGAGTCTGAGAGAATCCATATCATATGTGATTCCGAGATCCGCTCTTATTTTATTCTGTTCAATAGCCTCTGCTGAAACGACTACAACTACTTCTGCTATATCTTTCAGTTTGAGAAGCATCTTGATTTTGCTGTCCGGTTTAAATCCAGGCAAAACGCGAGATGCATGATAATCATCGAAAAGCTTCCCACCGAATTCAAGATACAATTTATCACCAAATAATTTTAATCGCTTATTAATATTTTCAGATTGTAATTGTGTGTATTTTTCGTTGTCAAAACCTTCTCTAAACATCATTCACCTCCTGCAAAATTCTTGAATATTATATAATATATCATTTCAAAGTTCAATAAATATCATAACAAAAAACTCATAAAATATATGGAAATATATTTGTCTTTATGGTATAATTTCACTCGTGATTAAGACACAAATTAAGTATGCTCACGTAGCTCAGCAGGATAGAGCGGCCGCCTCCTAAGCGGCAGGCCAGAGGTTCGAATCCTCCCGTGGGTGCCAAAA
>CACXBN010000195.1 GCA_902765885.1 uncultured Ruminococcus sp.
CGTGAAGGCAAAGATACGGCACAGGTATACGCATCATTCTCCGATTCACGAACATATACCCCGAAATATCAGTTATGCGGTATCAAAAAAATAAAGCTCAAGCCATCTGAGATTTCAAATGTTGAGCTTAAGATAGAAAAATACTGGATGAGTGCCGTCCTTGAAGACGGAAGCAGGGTAAAACCCGATGGAAGTATTGTGTTGTATATAGGCGGGCACCAGCCCGATGAACTCAGCAAAAGACTTTCGGGCACGAATTGCATTTCGATTAATCTTTAAATCAAAAAAATCAGGGTCTGCACATCAAAATGCAGACCCTAGTTTTATGCTTCTTCACCTTCTATTGTCATGTCATAAAATTTGTTAATGCCTTCACATGCTGTAAGGCCTACATGGAAGCTGTCGGGAATGTCAGGGCTTTCTGCCAACAGCTCGCGTCCGTTGAGTGTGACCTTTATAGTGTGACCGCAAACTTCTATGGTGAGGCTTACTGGTTCTTCCTGTCCTATTTCAAAAGGAAGATTTGCTATTTTTCTGTTCTCAATGGGTTCTTTTGACCCTTCCGGAAGCGGAATTATCTGCCAAATATTGCAGCCCAGGGAATATGCAACCACTTCAAAGTGAAGTCCGTAATACTTGTCGCCGTTTTCATACGCCCGGACATCATCGGATATTACTATTATCGGAGCTCCGTATCCCTTGAAGTCGCAGTGGGTCGTAATCTTTGCCCCGTTTTTGTATTTCTTTTTTGTCAGGATGCTTATGTAATCATAATCCGATATCTCTTCATTGTAACTGTTCAGAATGCAGTTGTCGGAAATTTCAAACTTGTGATCCGTCTTTTTGAAAGTGGGGTTGAGGGATGAGACATAAAAAAAGTCATCATCGAGTTTTGTCTGCCTGTTGAAAGCGAATTTTGTCTCCTTCATAAACACACCTCGTCGTCATGTTTTGAAATATTTTAGCACACCCTTCGGATTATTGTCAATGCAGACGGAAACAAGTTAGGATTGTTTTGAGAGTGTTTCGCCGGTTTTTTTGAGGAACAGCATATTCCTGAAATGCAAAAATGAATAATTGGCATTGACAAATTGCAAAAATAGTGCTAATATATGCACATTGAACCCCTGAAAATGAAAGAAACGAGTGTGTGATATGCAAAACGAAGATATAAATGCCAAGCTCAAGACCATATCAGAGAAAATGGAGCCGGTGATCAGAGAACATGACACGAAATTTGAATTTTCCGAGACAACACATCTGATCGAGCAGTCTTCATATAGGTACTCACTTCAGGAAAGATCCACTCCGAATCTGTACAGAGAGCTCTATGATTATGAGTCTGTTCCGAAAGTGTCATTCAACCACAGGTATGTTCCTATCAATATGCCCGAAAAGATCTGGATCACTGACACTACTTTCCGTGACGGTCAACAGGCAACTCAGCCGTTCACGGTTAAGCAGATAGTTGACCTTTACAAAATGATGCACAGGCTCGGAGGGCCGAACGGTCTTATCAGACAGTCGGAATTTTTCGTCTATTCCGAGAAGGACAGAGAAGCTCTTCTGAAGTGCATGGAACTCGGTTATGATTTTCCCGAGATCACAACATGGATAAGGGCAACGAAGAGCGACTTTGAACTTGTCAAATCACTCGGCATCAGGGAAACAGGCATTTTGGTAAGCTGTTCAGACTATCATATATACAATAAAATGAATCTGACCAGAAGATCCGCCCTTGACAAATACCTCGGAATCATCAAGGATGTTCTGGAAATGGGCATATCACCGAGGTGCCATTTTGAGGATATTACCAGGGCTGACTTTTACGGATTCGTGGTGCCTTTTGCCGAAGCGCTTTCGGGTCTCTCGAGAGAATCAGGAATACCGATCAAGATACGTGCCTGCGATACAATGGGATACGGTGTATCCTACCCCGGCGCTGCGCTTCCGAGATCCGTTCCTGGGATTGCATATGGTTTGACACACTATGCGGGAATCCCGTCAGAGCTTCTCGAGTGGCATGGCCACAATGATTTCTACAAGGCGGTTTCAAACAGTTCTACCGCATGGCTGTACGGATGCTCATCCGTGAACTGCGCACTTCTCGGAATAGGCGAGAGATGCGGCAACACCCCTCTCGAAGCTATGGTTATGGAATATGCTTCACTCAGGGGAACGACAGACGGAATGGATACCACAGTCATAACGGAGATAGGCGAATACTTCAAAAATGAGATAGGATATGACATACCTCCCAAAACACCGTTTGTCGGCCGCGATTTCAATGTTACAAAAGCCGGAATCCACGCTGACGGACTGATGAAAGATGAGGAGATATATAATATTTTCAACACTGAAAAGCTTCTCAACAGACCGGCTCAGGTCTCAATTGATGCTCACAGCGGGCTCGCAGGAATAGCTCACTGGCTGAAACATCGCTGCCCGGACGCTGATGCTGAAAATATTGACAAGCATTCACCGGTCGTACTTAAGATGAAATCCATTATTGATGAGGAGTATGCTACCGGAAGAACGACCAGCATGAGCGATGGCGAGCTGATCAAAATATATCACAAATCAAAATAATACCGGCATACGAAAGCCACTATTTACCGTATCACGCTATGATATGGCAATAGTGGCTTTTATTGTTTAAACAGGCATTATGGCAGAATTGTATTGTGAATCTTTGTGTTCTCTGATTTAGTGAAGCAAAAGTCAAAATCGTGCGACAAAATATTGTGAATATGTCGGTTTTGTGCTAAAATTACATATGAACGCAACTACGGATTATGGGGGAAATATGAAAATAGTTTTTTTGGGCGATTCCATTACTGACTGCGGGCGCAACGCAGACAACGGAAGTATGAGTTCCATCGGTCAGGGATATGCCTGCCTGATAGCTTCAAGACTCAATAGAGATGAGCCGAAAATGTATGAGTTCATTAACAGTGGAGTCAGCGGAAGCCGTATAGTTGACCTGTATGCAAGGATCAAAAGCGATTGCTGGAATCTGGAGCCTGACGTTATTTCAATCCTTATCGGAGTGAATGACGTATGGCATGAATGCGGAGGCAACGGTGTGGAGGCTGATCGGTTTTACAATGTATACAAAATGCTTGTAAAAGATACACTGAACAGATTGCCGGATGCAAAAATCATTGTAATGGAACCTTTTGTGGTCAAAGGGTATAACACGGTAGGAACATGGGAAGAGTTCCGTGGTGAAGTAGAAAAAAGAGCTTGCGCAGCGCGGAAGGTAGCAGAGGAATACGGTGCGACTTTTATTCCGTTGCAGGAAGTATTTGACAGTGCATCACAAACCGTTGAATCGACATACTGGTCTGCCGACGGTGTCCATCCCTCCCTTGCGGGTCATCAGCTGATCGCTGACGAGTGGATCAGAGTGTTCAAAGAAGAATCAGGCGGATTGACTTAAGCATATAATAAATACATTTCACATAAAGGAGCAAGTAAATTGAACAGCATTATTAAAGAATTGTCACTTATAGGTATAGTTCCAGTAATAAAAATAGAAGATCCCGAAAATGCCGCTCCTCTTGCAGGAGCTCTTTCGAGAGGAGGTCTCCCGTGTGCCGAGGTTACATTCAGAACTTCCGCTGCAAAAGAGGCTATATCGATAATTGTAAAAGAGTATCCCGATATGCTCGTGGGTGCGGGAACCGTGCTTACCAAGGAACAGGTGGATGACGCAATTGAAGCAGGAGCCAGATTTATTGTAACACCAGGGTTCAACCCTGAAATAGTTGATTACTGTCTGTCAAAGAACATTCCGATAGTTCCGGGTATCAACAATCCGTCCGGAATAGAGCAAGCGCTCGCAAGAGGACTTGATGTCGTTAAATTTTTCCCTGCAGAACAGTCGGGCGGAGTAAAGATGATCAAAGCCATGTCTGCTCCGTATGGAGCCGTAAAGTTTATGCCTACCGGAGGAATCAACCCATCCAATATACGCGACTATCTTGCTTTCAATAAGATTTTGTGCTGTGGCGGAAGCTGGATGGTTGATGCAAAACTGATTGCATCAAAGGATTTTGACGGCATAGAAAAACTGGTGAGAGAAGCCGTCGACACGATGCTCGGACTCAAATTCAGACATGTTGGAATCAATTCATGCTGTTCCGAAAAAGCCGATGAATGTGCCGATTTCCTTAATAAGGCATTCTCATTTGAACTGGACAAAAGATCAGCATCAACTTTCGCGGGTGCGCAGCTTGAAATAATGAACTCCGAAGGCCGGGGCACACACGGACACATTGCCATCGAAACTCAGAATGTGGAAAGGGCTGTATACCATCTTGGCAGAAGAGGCGTTAAATTCGATATGGACAGTGCTAAATATGATCAGTCAGGCGCAATGACATTTATATATCTGTCTGAAGAAATCAACGGATTTGCATATCATCTGGTTAAGTGATCATGAGATTTAAAATATGCGATCTTGTAAAAGGGAGCCTTGATGATTACAAGGCACATGGCCCTATCAACATTGCGCTAATCGGTGACAGCGTCACTCACGGGTGTCTGAATGCTGCGGAAGGCAATCATTATGACACTGTTTATCACAACAGGCTAAAAATGATGATAAACACTGTATATCCGGACATACCGGTGAACATAATTAATTCCGCGGTGGCAGGAGAATGTGCCGGATATGCGGTGCATAACTTTGACAGAGATGTGAAAAGATACATGCCGGACCTGGTCATCATCTGCTATGGACTGAATGATGTCAACTTCGAGCTTGAAGATTTTAAAAATAATCTCAGAGAGTTTTTTAAGAGAACAAACGAGCTCGGCATTGACTGCATATTCATGAAACCCAACATGATGTGCACTGAAGTTGACGACTCGCTGGTGATTCCGGAAGAGAGAGGGTATGCGGAAATCGTCACTGTTTATCAAAATGAAGGCAGGTTCGATATGTTCATGGAGGAAGCGGATAAAGTAGCGGCCGAATTCGGTATTACTGTGTGTGACTGTTATTCGGAATGGAAAAAAATGGCTGAATCCGGGATAAACATTAACAAATTGCTGGCTAACGGGATCAATCACCCGACTAGGGAAATGCATAAGCTGTTTGCGGAAAAACTGTATGAAACGATTTTTTCGGAAAAGTTTGACGAGAAGAGTTACGATTAACGTCGAAGAATGCACGGTGACTTGTCTCCGTGATGAATTCGACACCTTATAACATAAATCAAGTATGTAGCAAATTAACAATCAGATGAATATATGTACGATATATGGTATGAACTGCCCAATTCCGCTGTAAAGTACCATATTTGGGGCAGACA
>CACXBN010000196.1 GCA_902765885.1 uncultured Ruminococcus sp.
ATATGTTCCTTGACCGATTAATTATATCACAGCGCAAAAACAAAGTAAAGAAAATCAGTCTCTGTCAGCGATTTTCATATATTTTTCGCTTGTTTTCCCGTTTTCTCGTTTGTGATTTTTTCAGCCGAATTTTTCTGGTACTAAAAACCGAAACACGGGAACATCTGTGAACAAACCTCACTTTTTCATGCACACCGTATTTACTTTTTCAAAAAAGTGTAATATAATACCTCCGACAAAGATTGGGAAGAAAAGAGCATTCGGGATTTTCAGAGAGTGATGTGTTTGCTGGAAACATCATATTCCCCGCTCCGCTGTGCACCCGGGAGTCATCTGTGATTATTCACACGTTTCGCCGCGTTAAGGCAGTCTGAGTAATAAAACAGAGTGGGACCGCGAGTTTTCGCCTCTGCCTTGATGGCGGAGGCGTTTTTGTTTTTGCAACGTAAAGGAGTTCGCAAATGGATAAACACGAAATAGTTATAACACTAACCACGGCATTCGGTAAAGCGGCATACCGTGATATAAAAGCAATAAAAGAAGACATAGATGCTATATGTGAACGCGACCCTGCGGCAAGAAGCAGAGCGGAAGTGATTCTTCTTTACTCCGGTCTGCATGCGCTGATAATGCACAGAATTGCACATGCGCTTCACAAGAAAAATCTGAAGTTTCCGGCAAGGGCAATATCACAGTTCGCCAAATTTATCACCGGAATTGAAATCCATCCGGGAGCAAAAATAGGCAGAGGTCTGTTTATTGACCATGGCTCCGGTGTGGTTATCGGAGAGACCTCAATAATAGGAAACAACTGCACTATATACCAGGGAGTCACTCTTGGCGGTACCGGAAAGGAAACAGGCTGCAAGCGTCATCCGACTCTGGGAGACAATGTCCTTGTTGGTGCCGGAGCAAAAATACTTGGCAACTTCACCGTAGGATCAAATTCGAAAATAGCGGCGGGAGCCGTGGTTTTGTGCGACGTTCCGGAAAATTCAACCGCCGTTGGCATTCCTGCCAAAGTGGTCAAACGCGATGGTATTAAGGTCAAGCCAGCCGAAGAACTAGACCAAATAGACATTCCTGACCCCATAGAGGTTGAAATAGGAGCGCTCCGTAAAAGAGTGGAGGAGCTCGAAAGAAAGCTGAATGGTGATCTAAAGTGATCTGCCCGAAATGCAATTCAACTATCCCTGACGATTCTAAAATATGCGAGATATGCGGTCATAATCTGACATCAGAATCAGCTGATGAGCCTTCTCCGGATGAAAACAGACCGAATACAATGAATGAAAACTCTTTTCAGGTATCTCCGGATGAAACAGGACAACAGGCAGGAAAAAAGAAGGCAAACAAACTTCAGACTGCCGCAATGAGAATCATTCAGGCTGCAGTGCTTGTAATCATGTATTACACAGTACAGTTTGCCGTATCAATGCCCTTTGTATTTATCGCATCACGTTCAGTAAGCTCTCAGGATGAGCTGATTAAAGTCGTAAACGACAATACAATATTGATTTCCATCATCAGTAATCTCGTTATAATTCTGGTAATACTCATTATATCCGGAAGGAAAAAAACAAACATATCGAAAAGACTGAGAATATTTAATGTGAGTATAGTGAGAATCATTGGCTTTGCGGTTCTCGGAATCCTGCTCAATTTTATGATTTCTTCCGTGGTTTACGTGCTTCCCATACCCGAATCCGTAACAAATGAACACATAGAATCATTTTCGTCTGTTTTAGTCAATTCTCACAGTATCATAGTTAATATTTTCGGAACTGCTCTTGTTACCGGGATAGCGGAAGAGCTTTTGTTCAGAGCCGCCATGATTACCATTCTCAGAAAGCCTTTCGGCAAGATGGTTGCTCTAATTATTTCTTCGGCAGTTTTTGCTTTTATGCACGGATCTCTTATTTCAATAATATACGCCTTTGTTATTGGTATGGTCTTCGGAGCCATGTATTTAGTATATGATTCTGTCATTCCATCCATGGTCTGCCATGTTTTCTTTAACCTATCCTCATTTTTTATGATTGTTCCGAATAGTGCTGATAATATAGTATTCTGGATCGTAATGGCCGTTGCCGTATCTCTCTTAGTGGTTTTATGTATTTGGTTATTCAAAAAATACCCCTCAATGCTTGATATTATGACAGATAAGGCCAACAGGATCACCGGAAAAACTGAAGAGCAGAACCAATTACTTGAAAAGATCAGAAACATACGCGACAGCAGGGAAATGACTTCCGAGGAATATGTCTCACTTTCCGAAGAATGGACATCAGCCCTTAAACACAGTCACTCACAAAACTCAGGAGATAAATCGGGAGATAAAAATGAAACTTTATAACAGCCTTACAAGGGAAAGAGAAGAATTTATAACACATGAAGAAGGAAAATGCACGATGTACACCTGCGGTCCGACAGTGTATCATTTTGCCCACATAGGCAACCTTCGCTCATATATCATGGAAGACATACTGGAAAAATATCTTAATTACTCCGGTATCCATGTCAAACGATGCATGAACATCACCGATGTCGGCCACCTCACAAGCGATGCGGATACAGGTGAAGACAAGATGCTTAAAGGTGCGAAAAGAGAGCATAAGAGCGTAATGGAAATCGCAAAATATTATACCGATGCTTTCTTTAAGGACTGTGAAAAACTGAACATTAAAAAGCCGGAAATCGTCGTGCCCGCTACTTCCTGCATAGATGACTTCATTGAAATGGTAGAAGTGCTTATCAATAAGGGTTTTGCATATACTGCCGGGGGAAATGTGTATTTCGACACCTCAAAGCTTGATGATTATTATGTTTTCAACAGACACGATGCCGAAAATCTTGAAGTAGGCGTTCGTGAAGGGGTTGAAGAAGATACTTCAAAAAAGAACAAGACCGACTTCGTTTTGTGGTTTACAAAATCAAAATTTGATGACCAGGAGCTCAAGTGGGAAAGCCCGTGGGGGCTCGGATATCCGGGATGGCATATTGAATGCTCATCAATTTCGCTAAAATACCTCGGCGAATATCTTGATATCCACTGCGGCGGAATCGATAATGCTTTTCCTCATCACACCAATGAGATAGCTCAGAGCGAAGCATATCTGGGCCATAAATGGTGCTCTCACTGGTTCCACGTACTTCATTTGAACACGTCATCCGGCAAGATGTCAAAATCATCCGGAGAGTTTTTGACAGTATCACTTCTTGAGGAAAAAGGGTATGACCCTCTTGTTTACAGGCTGTTCTGCCTTCAGTCGCATTACAGAAAGTCCCTGGTCTTTTCATGGGAAGGACTGGACGGTGCAAAAACCGCATTCAACAAACTGATTTCGAAGATCAGCTCATTAAATTTTGAAGACAAATCAGTTCCTGACGAAGTCAAAATGAATGAACTGAGAGATAAATTCAAACAGGGCCTCGACAATGACCTGCTGACATCGCTTGCCATAACTGCCCTGTACGACGTTCTCAAGTCAGACTTATGTGATGCCGGTAAGGTGTCTCTGATTGAAGAATTTGATTCTGTCCTTTCTCTCGATCTCATAAAAAAAGCCAAGGAATTAAAAGAGCAGAACAAACAGGCGTCTTCTGTATCCTCTTCAGGCTTTGTTATCACAGGCCCGTCTGCAGCGGATCCCGACAGTGACGAAGTCAAAAAAATCACTGACATTATCATGAAGAGATACGAAGCAAAAAAAGCCAAGGATTACGCTCTTGCAGACACCCTCAGGCAAACTCTTACAGATATGGGAATAACGATTAAAGATTCAAAAGAAGGAGTGACATGGACAAAGGATTAGATCCTTGCGATAAACCATCATGGGACTTACAATTGCTTCACAAATAATCGGATATGTAGCGACCGCAGTAACGCTTGTGTCACTACAGCAAAAAAAGATTAAAACGATACTTATTTTTGCAATAGTATCAAATGCCCTGGCGGGATTGAGCAATTTTCTGATAGGCGGCGTTGCCGGCGGCGGTATTTGTATGATAGCCGTCGTCCAGACTTTGATCTCTTTGTACTGCAATATAAAAAGGGACGGAAAAGTACCTGTCCCTGTGACTTTATTCTTCATAGCGTGCTATGTGACGATAACGGCTGTTACATACAAAACACCGTTTGACCTTCTCCCGGGTGCTGCAGCCATCATCTATGCTTTGGCAGTGATTCAGAAAAAATCCAGCAATTTCAGAATTCTGATGATACTCAACTCTGTCGCATGGATAATTTATGAACTCACGCTTGATCCGCAGAATTTCGCATTGGCAGCAACATTCCTGCTTCAGCTCATATCCACATTAATCGGCATCGTTCGACTTGATATAATGAAAAAGAAATCAGAATGAAATTAATCCCTGTATTCCGTTCATTACGGATTACAGGGATTTTCTATGTCATTTTTTCGAGTTTTTCGAGAATAAATCTGAAATTATCAGGAAGTTCGGATTCGATGGTCATCTTTTCTCCCGTATCGGGATGAGTAAATGTCAGTGAGTAAGCATGGAGCATTTGCCCCATAATATACTGTGCATTCTGTTTCTCGAATTTGCTCTTGTTTCCTCCGTAGACCTCATCTCCGAGAAGCGGATGCCCGATATACGACATATGCACCCTTATCTGATGTGTTCTGCCTGTTTCCAGTCTGGCCTCCGCATAACAAAAACCGTTTAGTCTTTCCAGAACTTTCCAGTGAGTGACCGCTTCTCTTGCACTCTTGTTTTCGCTTTTGAAAACGGCCATCTTTTTTCTGTCAACAGGGTGTCTCCCTATGGGCATGTCTACCGTTCCGGATTCTTCTTTCAGATTTCCGCAGACTATCATCTTATATAATCTGTGCATGCTGTGATCCTTGAGCTGTTCTGACAGTAATAGGTGGGCATGATCATTTTTAGCGATACAGACAAGGCCTGAAGTATCACGGTCAATACGGTGAACTATTCCGGGTCTCCCGACTCCTCCTATTCCGGAAAGGGAATCTCCGCAGTGATACATAAGCGCATTGACAAGAGTACCTGAATAATGTCCGGGAGCCGGATGCACCACCATTCCCTGGGGCTTGTTTATGACTATTATGCTGCTGTCTTCATATTTGATATCCAGCGGAATGTCTTCCGGAAGGATGTCATAATCCTCTAGTTCGGGAAGGCAGACTTCGATGATGTCTCCTTCTTTAAGTTTTGTGTTTTTTGATACAGCCTTGGAATTCACAAGGACATTTCCGTCTTCTATAAGCTTTTGGACTCTGGCCCTGGACAGCTCGGATACCGACGTCAGGTAAGAATCAAGCCTTGCACCGCTCTCCCTAGAAACAAATACAGGGTTTTCTCTTTCATCCATCAGACTTCACCTGTCCCGCTATCTTCATTTCCGGATGATTCTTCGATTTTATCATCTTTTTCCGGTGCAGTAAGTTTTTTCCTTTTGTATTCTTTTACTTCAGAAATAATAAGGAGAAGTATTACGAGAATACAGCCGACAGTAACAAAAGAATCTGCTATGTTAAACACCCAGAAGTTTATAAATCTGCAATCTATGAAATCGACCACATAACCGAGACGCACGCGATCGATCATGTTGCCTATACCGCCGCCCGCTATAAAAGCCGCAGAACATATAATCCAGCGGCTTTTGGGCTTCGCGATCTTTATCCATATGATTATTCCTATAATGGCAATAACAGACAGCACCATAAAAATCCATCTGTGCTCGCTCAGCATTCCGAATGCAGCCCCCGAATTGTTAACCCTGGTAAAATGAAATATATCTTCTATTATCGGGAATGTGTCTCCGGAAACAGGCAGATAGATATTGACTATATATTTTGACAGCTGGTCCAGTATCACCACACCTATGGTCACTAAGATAAATATCAGCATTTATTTACTATCCCTTATCAAAAACTCTGATGTTTTTTCGGCTTGCTTGGCTCCTCAGCGGGAATGATCGGCTGGCGACGTATCTCTTCTACGTTTTTGGCGCTATCCATATTGCCGAATATAATATCGAATTCTTCATTTACACTCTTATCATCTTCATCCCCGAACAGTGCATCAAGATTATCATCATTATTTTCGCTGTAGAAATCATCATCTCCGTCACTGTTTAGATTCAGCGCTATGCTGGTGGTGCTGTTTGAAGGACTGTCATTTTCCTTCTTGTCTTCGGCATCATTCAGCTCTGCTGCAAAATATTTTTTAAGTTTGCTCAGTTCATCTTCAACATCTTCATCAGAATCGCCGTCATCAGGTATTGAAAGAGACGAGAGCAGAGTGTCTTCATTTGTATTCACTACCGGTGAATCATCTTTCAGATTAAAATCATCAAAATCCGAGTAAAAAGCGTCGTCCTCGTCTTCATCATCTTCTGATTCATCTTCATGTTCTTCGTTATCTTCAGGCTGTTCTTCGTCATCAGCAAAATCATCCGTGGCAGGGAGTTCATCGGATACTGGCTCGGTTTCTTCAGCATCCTGCTCTTCCTGAACTTCGAAATCATCCGGAGTCACGAATTCATCCTCAGCTGCTGTGTTTTCACCGTCCGAATGGTCTTCGATTATATCCTGTTCCTGCAAGTTTGAGATTTCCCCATGGCCTGATTCATCTTTGTCACTGTGAACAGGTTCATCTTTTTCCGCTTCTACGACACCTGCTCTGTAAATATTTTCTATGTCATCGAAATCATCGAACGTCTCTTCGATTTCGTCAAGGCTTTCGTCGTCTTCGGTTTCGGTTCCGATATCATTCGCTTCATACTCCGATGCTTGATCATCCTCCCGGCCATCAGGGATTTCATCTTCAGCATCGTCTTCTTCGTAATATTCTTCTTTTATATCTTCCGTATCGTTCTGATCATTCTCATACATATCAGGCTCTTTTTCATCTGATTCCATATCTTTGAGAATGTCGTCAATGTCAAATTCTTTTTGTACCTCGATTTCCTCGTCTTCGGTATCCGGCAGACTTTCGCCGTCAACTGGCTCTTCAGTTTCCTCAGGCGAACTGTCTGTTTCACTGATTTCTTCCTCCGGCTCGGATTCCTGTTCCTCATCGATTTCCGGCTCTTCAGTCATAAGTCCAGTGGAAGCATCTATGCCGAGTTCCCTGAGTTCGTCATCGGAAAGCCCAAGTTCGTCGTAAAAATCCTCAAAATTCAGATTTTCCAGTTCCTCATCCGGAACTTCCTCATCCGGAACTTCCTCTTCCGGTTCGGAAAGCGCATCCGGGTCATACAGAGGTGAAAGGCTTTCTTCTGCATTTTCCGCCAGTGACTCTATTGATTCAATGTGCGAATTATATGCCTCAAAGAGGGTATCTCTGAATGAAGATATTTCTTCAAACATTTTTTTAGCACTTTCCTTCATTTCCGCAGTCACGGCTTCCGTCCCTTTTGCGTCAGCTTTTGCGTTTGAAATGATTCTGTCGGCCTCCGCACGGGCTTCGCTTATAATACGTTCATATTCAGAATGCGTTTCAGTTCTGATTCTTTCGGATTCTGCCTGTGCTTTTTCGATGGCTTTTCTTGCCGATTCCATGGCAATATCAGCTTCTCTTTTTCTGTTTTCAACCTCAGCATCATTAACGGCAATTCCGCCGTTGTTTTCCAGTCTGTCTTCAAGTTCCTGGGCATAGTTATTCATCTCATCAAGTTTTTTAAGAGCCATGGTGAGTTTTTTTGCATAGTCGGCTGCAACCTTTTCTATTCTGCCGTACTCGCTGTTTATGTATTCGAGATATTCGTCAACTTCTTCAGGAGAATATCCGCGGATTACTTTTGTAAATTCCTTGTCCTTAAAATTCCTTGACATAACTGCCTCCGTGTACCTCAAATGTATTTTTTAATGCTGAGTCTGATTTTACCGCTATGTGTATTTCCTTCATTGCTTCCGATCACATATTTTCCGTATCCGCTTATGGAAACAATATCGCCTTCACAAACATTTTTATCCACATAAATGATTTTCGAGTACGAAAGCTCCACCATTCCCTGCCTTATCATATCGGCAGATATCTCACGTGATTTTCCCGTGATTGCCTTGACAACACAGTCGAGCCGCATTGACGACACTATAACGTGGTAACTATCGTATTTTCTCTGTATTTCAAATAAAGGAGATATATTTGATCTTTCGGTTATAACAGCGTCACGGCCGACTTTTGTGAGCTCACTGCAAAGATATTCCGATATCTTTGATGAGACAAAAACAACTGCCTCGCTTTCGGAAGTGACCACGATGTCTCCGACAACATCTCTTGTAATCCCGAGTCCGAGTATAGACCCCATAAAATCACGGTGAGTCAGATTGCGAAATCCGCTGCCTCTTACCGACAGCGGGGTGATTCCTATATCATCAGTGATACTTTCTTCTTTTTCAAGAAACTCGGCAAACCACTGTGTCCTCTCCTCATCGAGAGGCATATGATGATCCGGAGATGACTCATAATCCATCCACTCCGGCAAAAAAACCGCGGAACACCTTTCGGCTCCACGGCTGCCGCCCCAAAAGAAGCATCTTGAAATTCCGTTTCCGATTCGGGCGATTAATTCTTTATATAATTCTGTTTTTTCACCGGGCGACATGAATGATGTAGAGGTTACGGAATAATCGGAACGCTCGTACATTTCAACAGCCCTGGAAAGCAGCTGAGATAATCCCATAGCTATCCCCTGAATAATGACAATACTACCGAAACGATTATCAAAGCGAGAGACGTGAACAGATAGGCCATGTCGATTGGCGAGTCTTCAAACCACTCAAACTTTTCAAACAGTTTTCGCATAGGAAATATAATGGGCTCGGTAATCATGTATATGATGTCCATAAACTTACTGCCGGAATCCAGGAAGAACCACCCTGCAATCGCCCTGATCAACATAAGAGCAAGCATGATGTCTATGAGAACAGTTACTGCTGTCGAAAAAATATAGTAAGCCTCGTCCAATATAATTCAATCCTTCCGGATACTGTAAACCGAATTGCCCCTCGGTTATATCCTTAAAATATCATCAGTTAAAATCCGAGAAATCGTCAAATGAATTTTTCTCCGGTTCCGGTTCCGGTTCGGGCTGCGGCTCAGCCTTGCGCTGCTTTACCTGTGCTTCACCAACGTCAACATTGGACGGTGTGATAACATACGCCTGGGTAGCAATCTTCTTAAGAGATCCGCCGATAGAATAAGCAACACCTGAAAGGAAGTCAATAAGTCTGCGTGATGTTTCCTTGTTTGTGCTTTCAAGGTTAAGAACAACGGTGCACTTGTTAAGAAGATGATTTGCAATCTGAGAAGCGGTATCGCTGTCGTATGTCTGGGGACGCACGACCTGCATTTTGATATTGGATCCTGACAGGCTGATTCCGCCCATGGACTGCTGTCCGCCTACGTTAACATTCTGGTTTCCGGAATGTCCCTGGTACTGCTGACCCACTCCGCCTGCGAGCTGTACATCGCTGTCATCGATGTCGTCTCCGTAGCCGTCATTGTTGTCGAATCCGTTATAGTAATCGTCCTCATAATTGTCATCATAGGCATCATTGGTTCCGGTTACCTTTTTGATTCTATCCATGATTCCCATATATAATCCTCCATTCTGCCTATTTTGGCAGGTTTATTCTTTCTATTTATTATAATTTCTGTTGCCGAAAATCAAACTTCCGACCCTTACAATATCCGCGCCTTCCTCAATGGCTATCTCAAAGCTGTCGCTCATACCCATTGATAATACAGGCTCTATTGTATTATGCCTTTTTTTTGTGAAATTGTCAAGAAATATTGAGTAAGATTCTCTGAAATATTTACGAATTTCATCTATTTTATCACTTTTTGGAGCCATCGACATCATTCCGGCGACTCTTATCCTGTCAAATGCCGCTAACTCATCCAGAAATTCGGGAAGATATTCTTTGGATATTCCGGTTTTTGTTTCTTCGTCGCCAATATTTATTTCCACAAGGACATTCTGGAACAAATCGTGTTTTTCGCAATATTTCTGGATTTCGGAAGCAAGCTTTACCGAGTCAAGGGAATGTATAAGCCCTGCTTTCCCCGCAATGTATTTTACCTTGTTTGTCTGAAGATGACCTATGAAATCCATTCTGCAGTTTAAATTGCTGACTGCATCGTATTTTTCCACAAACTCCTGCGCATGATTTTCCCCGCACAGTTCCAGCCCGCAGTTCTCAATCAGATATATGATATCCTCTGCCGGATATGTCTTCGAGGCAGCAAGAAGTCTTACGGGCCTGTCGCCACCCCTCTTTGATACGGCTTTGTCTATTCTTTCAGCCACTCTCAGGTAATTATCCCTGAGCTCTTTTTTTCTCTCCTCTGTCAAATCATATCGCCCCTTGTATATTAGTTTACCTGATCCGCAGCCTTACCGTCGAAGATGTCAGTTCCGTTTACTATGATTATGTCGTTCTGCTTTATCCAGCCGTAAGTTCGCCCGCTTTGTGTTTCTTCTGTGGGAACATAGTTATCGTCAGGGTTTCCGGTGCATATTACATACATTCCGTCTTCGTATATGATATTAACTCTCTTGAATTCAACATCCACTTTGTTTCTGACATATACTCCCTGATACCCGTCAAGTACCCTGAGAGCAGTTTTGGGTATACGATATCCGGAATACGAAACCGTCGAAACTTTTATCGGCTGCATTCTCGTATAGTCAAATCCGTCCGGCATCTGCCCGGTACTCATTATGACGACAAAATTTTTGCCTTCATCATCTGAAATTATCCGCTCGACAGTCATGCTTATGGTTTCATTGCTGTATGAGAAGAACACATCGTATGATCTTCCCGCGACAATATCGCTGACATCGTCCGTATCGAATGACACATACCATCTGTAATTTTTGACTATGGTACCGACGCATGCCGAGACTGTTTCGGGGGATGAAGATAATATTTTTCTGTATTCGCTCCAGTTCAGTGTTTCGATTTTCTTGGAATCAAACACATTTCCATAACCGTCGTAACTAATGAAATAATAGCCTGGGTCACTTGAATATACAGTATCAAGTTTTGTCCCGAGCTGATTTCTCAGCGATTCCACTTCCCTTTCAAGCTGCCTGATCTGTGATTCATAATCGGTTATTTCCCCTGTGATTATGTCTTTTTTCTTCAGATCAACCAGCAGTGCGGACCGCAGCGAAAGAGTGTTCGCATAATTCCCGTCCTCTGAATTTTTCCGCATAGAGCTTACAATTCCGTATATCTCTTCATCCACTCCGTTCGCGGAAAGGAGCGACCTCTCTTCACTTGAATATTTTTCAAGAAGCTTTATCTGATCCTCCAGTTCAGAGATCCTTCTGACAGTATCTGCAGAAACCGATGAATACACCTCGGCGATTTTTGTTCCGGCAGATATCTTTGTCCCGTTCTGGACTGCCGCAACTGCGCTCCCGCTTTCTCTTCCGGCAAGGACAGACGAATAAACAGGCTTTTCATCCCTGAATATATATCCGTCTGTTTCTATTGTCTTTACGGTCACTGCGGGTACTGCGTCTGCATACTCACTTGACGGAGCGGTTATTCCCGCAACGACATATCCGAGATAAATGATAGCGGCAATAAGGAACAAAGCCCCGGCGATATACGCGGCTTTTCTTCCCAAATATTTGTTATCAAATGTCTCTGATGCTTTCATAACTTAAATACCTGTTACAATATGAAGAGTTTTTCCTGTTTCACAACAGTATGACCGTCCTCAGACGTCGCTTTTCCGAGCGCAAACATTTCCCCGTTGCTTCTGAGTCTGACCAGCCCTGTGATTCCTGAACATTCCATGTTAAGTGTCATTCCGTCGCGGATTCTTTTCTTCTCTGCATCCGTTAACGATATTTCGGGAAGATGCAGAAACACACTTTCCACCGGCATCAGTCTTTTCACTCTTTCTTCGTATGACATTGCCTCAAGTTCTGCTATCCCGATGCTTGTTTCAATAGTAAAACATCCGCTCTGTGTTCTGCGCAGGGATGACATCACCGCGCCGCAGCCCAGTTTTTTTCCTATATCCGCACAAAGAGTCCTGATATAAGTGCCCTTCGAACACTTTACCTTCATAAAATATTCGTTTTCGGAATATTTCTTGATTTCAAGTGCCTTTATCTCTATCTCACGTGCTTTTCTTTCCACGGTTTCCCCGCGACGGGCAAGATCGACAAGCTTTCTGCCGTTCACTTTGATCGCCGAATACATGGGCGGAATCTGGCTTTGTTTTCCTACGAATCCGCAAGCCGTTTCGATCACGTCGTTTTCCGGAGGCAGGAATGTTGATGTTGAAATAACATCGCCTGTAACATCTTCCGTATCGGTTTCAAATCCCAGAACGAATCTGCACTCGTATTCCTTATCGTCTGCCATAAGATAGTCAGACGCCTTTGCGGCTCTGCCCACCATTACAGGCAGCACTCCGGTGGCCATCGGATCGAGCGTCCCGGTATGGCCTATTCTTGACGTATCAAACAGTCTCCTGCACTTTGAAACGATTGTATGAGAAGTTACACCTTCATGCTTGTCTATTACGATTATCCCGCTCAGATTGTCATCAGTCTTCTTTCTCATTTTCAGAATCCGTTCTCTCTTTACGCTTATCTTCCAGCTCTTTTAAGATTGCGGATATTTCAGCTCCGTGCCTTATTCCTTCATCACGGACAAACGTGATATCCGGGGTCAGTCTGAGATTGAGTGCCTCGGCAATACGGGACCTGAAATACGGCGCCGCGGATTTTAATCCGGCAGCAACTTCTTTTTCATCATGCTCTCCAAGCACGGAGTAGTAAACTTTTGCAAATTTGAGATCCGCGGACACATCGGCACTTACTATGCTTATAAGAGCCGAAGATACTCTGGGGTCCTTGACATCTCTGACTATCTCAGCACATTCTTCGGCAAATGCGGCATTTATTCTGTTTTTTCTGTATTTTGCCATTTTAATCTCCATTCCTCCGCATGCGTCAGCACATAAAAGACGAAATAACGCTGATAAGCGGTTCAGTGTGTTTAATTTGTTTTGAGCAGAGAGGTGGAGCCAATCCGCTCGATCTGATCATAGACATAGATTATTGTTTGTCTTTGACGACTTGATCTCTGTCCCGCATAACATCCCGCATATTATTTCAGATAGTCCGGAAGAAATTCCGGAGCGATTACGCTCTTTACAAGATCTCTTGCAACAGCCGGGCTGAGCAACGCCCCGTTGATAGCGGGATTCCCAAGTCCGTGTGTAGCAGCTATGTCGTCAGTGTATTGATCAAGTGGATAAATTCTGGTGTTGTGCCAGTTCCAGTCATAGTAGCAAATGGTCGGATGAAGGACGGGATTGATGACTTCTATCTTGCCGTTTTCATCTGTTATAGTGAATGTGAACATTCCGCCGACAAGAGTCATTGTCTGTGCCTGTCCGCATGCGAAGTTCCCGAGCGAATAAATGCACAGTGTTTTTCCCCGCTCCGTGTCTATCCATTCTATGGGCTCCAGACAGTGGGAATGGTGACCCAGAATAATCTCTGCACCCGCATCTGCCATTTTTTTCGCGAGTGAAGTCTGATCATATGTCGGTTCAAGCATATATTCTATTCCCCAGTGTATTGATACGATGGTGATATCCCCCAATGTTTCTGCACGTGCGATGTCAGAAAGAATTCTTTCTTCATCGATATACGGCACGACCATCTCAGATCCCCACGGGAGCTCTATGCCGTTTGTTCCGTATGTATACGACAGCCATGCTATTTTAAAATCATCATACTCGGTAACGCGAATAGTTGAATAGTCATTTTCATCATAATGTCCGCCAAGCAGCGTAACAGGCTGAGTGTGCCAGAAATCCAGTGTGTTTCTGTATCCATTCTCACCCATATCAAGTTCGTGATTGTTTGCAATATTAATGACATCGAATCCGATTTCCACCATATCTTCTCCGAGCTGTCTGGGACAGTTGAAGCAAGGATATCCTGAATATCCGAATTCCGCACCGGCCATAACCGTCTCCTGGTTAATAAAAGCTATGTCGGCATTTCTTATATACGGTGCAACATACTCATACATAGGCCTGAAATCAAATTCCCTGCCGCCTGACGCGCGAAGCGCTGCATCAGTATAGATGTTCGGGTGAATGAGATTGTCCCCTACCGCAATAAAAGAAAGGTTCACATGTGACACCGGTTCAACCGGAACACTTGTTTCGTTAATGTCATCTGTAGACAGCGATTCCGCATTTCTAAGCTCGGATCTTCTTTCGACTCCCGCCATAACATCCTTCCCTGTTTCGGAAGGTGTTGCATTCTGGCCGCTGCAGGATGAAAGGAAAAACACAAATAAGAGAGCGGCAGTCATTATTCTAATTATATTCTTGTTCACATATACCTCCGGAAATCGATGTTGCATGCGTATTCTTTCCCGAATACCATTATATCATAAATCAGCGGATTAGGCAATCAGACAAAATCATAATTAGCATACGACACATGTAAAACCTGCGTTTTGTTGACAAGCATTTTTGGGTGTGGTAAAATTCAGAATAGGGCGGTTTGCCATATTCATTTCACGAATTAATACAGGTCTATTTCATATGATTAAAATACTTCATACAGGTGATATACATCTGGACAGTCCGTTCTCGGGGCTTGATCCCAGAAGCGCAGAAATTCGAAAAAACGAGCTCAGGGCAGCATTCACATCCATGATGACATATGCGAAGATGAATAATGTCGATATGCTGTTGATGGCTGGTGACATTTTTGACAGCGAGTATGTTTCAAACGAAACACTCATTCTGCTAAGGCGAGAATTGGCAAATTTCGGGAAACCTGTTTTCATCACTCCTGGAAATCATGATCCAGCCATCCCGGGCAGCGTGTGGAAAAAGGATTATTTCAGCGATAACGTACATGTTTTCAACAAACCGGAACTTTCATCATTCGACCTTGATGATATAGGAACCACGGTTTACGGATTTGGTTTTTCATCAAAGAACATGACTGACGTTCCCGTTAGAGGAAGATCAGTCAGCGATCCGGGCAGAATAAACATCCTGCTCTGCCATTGTGATATGATAACAAATACGCTTGACAACACATGCTGTCCAATGACGGCAGATGACATAAACAGTTTCGGGGTCGATTATGCCGCTCTCGGACATATACACAATCCGCCGTCCGGTTCAGCCGAAGAAAAGTGGTGTTACTGCGGATGTCTTGAGCCGAGAGGATTTGACGAACCCGGTCCAAAAGGCGCGTGTTTGGTTGAAATATCAAAAAAGGACGGAAAATCGGACGTTCTCGTTAAAAGAGTCAGATTTTCAAAAAGAAGATATGAAAAGGGAGAAGTGGTGCTCCAGGAAGCGGAAACTCAATCGGATGTCATAGACGCGGTTTCAACGTATCTCACGGAACATAAATTCGGTGAAGATGCCATTGTTTCCATCAAACTCAAGGGGACCGTGTCTCCGGCTCTTGTCATAAATACGGCATATGTTTCCAGAAGCATCAGCGGTGTTTTCAGCATCAGGATCACCGATGAAACGAATCCCATACTGGACTTTGACGCTCTTGACAGTGACATCGGGATAAAGGGCGAAGTCTACAGGCAGCTCAAAAGCAAACTGAAATCCGAAGACAAACACGAACGGGAACTTGCACTTCGTGCTCTCAGGTATGCTTTCAACGCCTTGTCGGGTGACAAAGCATTTTGATGCTACATTTTTCACAGGAGGAGAGTTTATGATCATTAAATCAGTTCACATTATAGCTTTTGGCGGGCTGAGAAACAGAGATATAGATCTGTCCAGAGGCGTGAATGTTATTGAGGGACAAAACGAATCGGGAAAATCCTCAGTTGCCATGTTCATAAAATTCATATTCTACGGGCTGTCCGGGAAAAAGCCCTCAAAAAATGAGTTTTCCGAGCGGGACCGTTTTATAAACAAAGACACAATGCAGGCTGCAGGGTTTATTATTGCACAGTCTTCTGAAGGCAGTGTTTTCAGAATAGAACGTTCGCTCATAGCGGATGACGTCTCGGCTCCCAGGGAGAAGATCAGGATAATAAACCAGGGAACGGGAGAAACCGTTTCCGGCCAGGAACCCGGATTTTATTTCTTCAATATTCCCGAAGAAATATTTGTAAGCACCTGCTTTGTAGCACAGGCATCTGCAGTCCGGCCTTCTTCAATAGCCGCCAAAACTTCTTCCGACAACACAAAAGCCGTCGGGAACTTACTTACTTCCGCAGATGAGGATGTTGATATATCTGCCGCTATCAAACGACTTGACGATACACGCAGAGAACTTCTGCATCGCAGAGGGACGGGAGGAGAACTGAATGATCTGAAAAAACGGCTTGAAGAACTGAAAGCAGAAAGAGACTCCTCCGCTGAAAAATCCGAAAAGGCCGTCGCGCTGTCAACTTCGCTTGAAGAGATCAACAACAAGATCTCTTCCCTCGAAAAGGCTAAAGAACATTATTCCGCAGTTTTCTCAGCACTGGAAAAAATCAATCTGAAGAAAAAAATAGAAGCATCAGACCAGGCCAAAGAAAGAATTGACAAACTGAGTTCTGCCCTGAAAGCAATCGACAATTCTCCTTTGGGAAACGGATTCGAAGAAAGCATACTGGAATCCGAAAAAGCAGTGGAAAATTACGACTCACTCTGTGCGGAATATGAAGAAAAAGTTTTGAATTCCGACGAAGATTTTTCCCAGAAACATGATATTCCGGACTATGACGAAACCGTAAACAAAATATATGATCTTGAGTCAAGCTGCCGCAGAAAGGACAGATGGTTTTACGGGCTTCTGGTAGCATTCTTCCTTTCGGTAGCTGCCACGGCGGGCTTGTGGTTCTTTAATACAAGTGCGGAAAAAGTAGTACTTATAATTTCAGTCGTAGTTCTGGCACTGTGTATATTGACTTTTGTCTTAAAAATCCTGAGTTCAAAAAAGCTTTCAATGCTGTATGATGAGTGGGAAATCGGGGATGACGATGAAGTAGAAACAGCCGTACACAGAAAAATAGAGGAACTTGAAATATCCAACCACGAATCTGATGTAATATCACAGCTTTCAGAAAGAATGAGCACCGGTAAGCTCCTGTTTGATGCAGCCGAAAGCAAAATACATGATTTGGCAAAAGCGGCAAAAGTTCCCGAATCAGATGATATATATGTGACGATCGATGCACTGAAAAACGTAAACAAAGAAATCCAGGAACAGAGAGTCAATATCGTCTCGAAGATCGACAACCTGTCAGGAAGACTCGAACTTCTCACAGAACAGATCGGAGACACCGACAGAAACAACGCACGTATTGAAGCGGAAGAAGTTCTTAAAACAGATATAGGCAAAAAAGCAGAATCTATGGAACAGGAAGCGATAAAGAAGCTCTCTAAGGAGAGAGATTTCACGGACGGGGCTCTTTCGTCAGCTGTCAAACGCAGACATTTTCTCGAAGATTCGCTTAATGAGCTCGGTGTTCTCGGAAGATCTCCGGATGAGCTTCAAACCCTTATAAACTCACTTGAAGGAAGAATCGAGGAACTGTCTCTCAGATATGATGCCTGCGAACTTGCCAGAGAATCGCTTGAAAAGGCTGGTGAATCCGTCAGAGCAGGCATACTTCCCAGAATCAGCGAAAAAGCATCGGCTATTATTTCAGCAGCAACAGGAAAGTATGAAAAAATGACGGTTGACGATTCCCTTTCGTGCGGTGTCGCAAGCTCATCGGAAACCGTAACTTCCGAGCATCTTTCACATGGAACAGAGGACCTTACATACATAGCATTAAGGCTGGCTGTAGCAGATGAAGTGCTGAAGACAGAAAAATCTCCCATCATTTTTGATGAGAGTTTCGCCCACATTGATTCAAGCAGAATAAGGAACATACTGAGAATGCTCTCAATGAATTCTTCTGATAATCAGTACATTATTTTCACCTGCAGAGCAGAGGAAAAGGACCATGCTGACTCGCTTGGGCTTAACACGATTCAAATGACAAACGATCTTTCCCATTAAGCAAAACAAAATAAGCAAAACAAAATAAACACGGGGCTATAGCATCAACTTGCTATAGCCCCTGTATAGTTTATGACAAATACAAATATGATCAACCTTTAAGCGCACCAAGTGCTCTGTAGGTAATGAGGATTGCCTGTTCGGTTGTAAGATCTCCGCCGGGATTGAATCTGGTGGAAGATACACCGTTGATGATGCCTACCGTGCTCGGCCAGCCGAGTTCACTGTCAACCCATGAATAATTGTCGGTAATATCCTCGAAGTGATGTGTATATCCTTCGGTTTCAACGCCTACGACTTTTGCGACTCTGTTGATAAGAGCTGCTATCTGAGCTCTCTTGAGTGTTCCGTCAGGTGAGAACTTAGTTGAACTTGTACCGTTGATAATGCCGAGAGCATTTGCAGCATAGACATTGGCATCATTTGTA
>CACXBN010000197.1 GCA_902765885.1 uncultured Ruminococcus sp.
ATCTCGGAACACTTAAAAAGGAAAACGTAAAAAGAGCAGTTGTATTCTCCACATTCTGGGTCTCAAAGCACGCGATCAGAATAATTAAAAAAGCTTTGGCAGACGCTGGGATCACTGTCGAGGATGAATATTTCTATGTAAGAAACAAACCGAATGACGAACAGCTTAAAGAAGCCGAAAAATTCGCAAAGAAATTCGTAAAGTAATCGTAGTACGGCAAGGAGACAAGAGTTGATATACGATTACACGATCAAAACGGGAAAAGACTAACAGGGCATAGTTCATAATATATCAGACATAACAGGTGCATTTCACGTGCTTTCGGGATGCATCTGTTTTCTTTTTCTGATATTTTACCGGTTTTTATCATACTGAAAGAATAATTAAAACCCGATACATTGAGTGGAAGGGGAATTTGCACAACTTTCTTGAGTATTCCGAAAAAAATGGTATAATGAATGGTGAGAATGAGGAACCCGGAGCACGCCCCGCGAGTCTAATATGCAGGAAGCTCTACGGAATCAGGGATGAAAGGAGAAGGTCATGATAGTTGCGGTAACCGGAGCCACCGGAAATATGGGAACATATACGGTCGACGAAATACTGAAGATGCCTGAAGTCAAAAAGGTCAGGATACTCGGACATAAGGGAAAAAAGACTAAAGAGTTTATAAAAAAGCGTCGTGACTTCTCACAAAGGATCGAGGTCGTTTACGGGACGATCGTGTCAGAGGAAGACTGCCTTAAGCTTGTGAGCGGCGCCGATTATGTAATAAACATGGCAGCAGTGATCCCTCCGGCAAGCGACAAACATCCCGAAGCAGCGATCGAGGCAAACGAAAAAGGTCCCGAAACTCTTGTGAATGCTATTAAAGCGGTGGGAGGACACCCGAAGCTGATTCATATATCGACTGTGGGACTGTACGGAAACCGCAATCATATCCACCCGTTCGGAAGGGTGGGGGATCCGCTCCTCATAAGCCCGTTTGATCTCTATGCGCTTACCAAAATGCGGGGAGAATTCACGGTGCTCGAATCGGGGCTTGAAAACTGGGCCGTCATACGCCAGACCGCCATGCTTTACGATGAGATGCTAATGAAAAACGTAAGCGACGGGCTCATGTTCCATACATGTTTCAACGCTCCGCTTGAGTGGGCCACCGGGCGGGACAGCGGAAGACTCATCGCGAATATACTGAGACGAGATATAAAAGGTGAACTTGACGAAAAGAATTTCTGGAAGAAATGCTTCAATCTCGGAATGGAAAAGAACCGGATAACGGGATACGAGACTCTTGACGACGGATTCCGGCTTATCGGAGGAAATGTCGAGAACTTTTTCAGACCCGATTACAACAGCATGAGAAACTTCCACGGCCTCTGGTTTTCGGACGGATGGAAGCTTGAAGAACTATTCCGTTATCAGAGCGAGACACTTAAGGACTTCTGGAACGGGGTTAAAAAGAAAAATCCGGTTTTCGGGCTTGCGAAGCTCGTGCCGAAGAAACTCATAAAAAAACTGGTCATAGACAGGCTGCTTGGCGACAGCAACTCTCCGTATTACTGGAAAAAGCGCGGTGACAGGGCAAGAATGACTGCATACTTTAAGGGGGAAGAAGAATTTGAAAAAACACCTAAATCATGGAACGATTTCCCTCTTCTGTGCAAAGGACGGAGTCCTGAAGGAAACATAGATTACGATGAACTCAGAAAGAAAGACACTCCGCTCTTCTACGGATTCGATTTTGACAAAGACGACAGTGACATCGACATAAATGACTTAAGATCAGTTGCCGAAGCTCACGGAGGAAGACTGCTGTCTGATTCTTTTGAGACGGGAGACATGTATTCGCCTGTACGCTGGGAGACTCAGGACGGGGAAGAGTTCACGGCAAATCCGTATACGGTTCTGAGATGCGGCCATTGGTATAATATCGCATATCGAAAATACGCATGGGATTTCGACAGGCTTTCGAAAAAAGACAGAATCTTCGCTTCTGCCTGGTATGATTCCCATGACACGGATGAAGATCATTTCTATTATTTTGACGAAAACTTTGAGGCAGGAATGAAATAATGAGAACGGCAATATTCTATTTTTCGGGTACGGGGAACACAAAAAAAGTAGTTGACGTATGGCTGTCTTCCCTGAACTCGCTTGGAATATACGCGGACATTTTTTCGGTGGAAAAAGAAAATACATTCGATCTAGGGGAATATGATAAGATAGGTTTCGCATATCCGATACACGCATTCAACGCGCCTGAGATAATGCTTGAGTTTGCAAAAAAGCTGCCGGCTTCGGGAAAGCCCCTTCCGGCATATGTGATAATGGTGAGCGGAGAGCCGCTCAGACTTAACGATTCCTCCGACAGAAAGCTCAGAAAGATACTTAAGGGGAAAAATATTGCCGTCGAGAGCTCCTGGCATTATATCATGCCTTACAATATGATCTTCCATCATACGGAAGAAAACGCATTCAGAATGTATGAGACCGTAAAAAAACTTGTGCCCGTGTATGCGTATGAGTATTTTGTGCTCGGGAAGAATCATGTGATGAAAACCATCCCCGGTACCGGTCCCATTACATCCGCATTCCGGATAGAACAGTGGTTCTCTCACCGCAACGGAAAGATGTTCAGGGTAGTGGGAGACTGTATCAGATGCATGAAATGCGTGAGTGACTGCCCACGGGGAAATATAAGCGTGAAAAACGGGAAGATAAC
>CACXBN010000198.1 GCA_902765885.1 uncultured Ruminococcus sp.
CGATAAAATACTGTCGGGAGAGAATTATCTTGAGTGTATAGATGACTATGATGTTGTTTTTAAAAGCCCGGGAGTAGTGCTGCCCAGACATCGCAGCGAATACAAAGCATACATAACGTCGCAGATAGAACAGTTTCTGAAATGTTTCGGCAGGCGTACCATAGGCATAACCGGAACAAAAGGAAAGAGCACAACAACGTCTCTTCTTTATCACGTTCTCAGCTCATCGGGTATGAAATGCACCCTTGCCGGGAATATCGGCATACCCGTGTTCGATATAGACGAAGAGGCAGAGAACGATGGAGACACAAAAATAGTTCTTGAGCTTTCCTGCCATCAGCTTGAATATTGTGACTACTCACCATCTACGGCACTGTTTTTGAATGTCTATGAAGATCATCTCGACCATTACGGAAGCGTGGAGCTGTACAGAAAAGCGAAAACCAATATATATACGCATCAGTCTGAGAATGATATTCTTTATTGCCTGCCGGAATTTGTGCCTGAAGAAGGAACATTCAAAAGCCGGGTACGCCTGGTAGATGTGAAAGAGCTCCCGTTTAAGAGTTTTGAAGAACTTAAAGGCGCAAAGCTAAGAGGAGAGCACAATCTTACAGACTGCGCGTTTGTTTACGCAGTTGCATCATCTCTCGGAATCGGAGACGACGAGTTTGCGGATGCTGTTGTGACTTTCTCGCCTCTTCCTCACAGACTTGAGATGATAGGGAAAAAGAACGGAGCGGAATACTACGACGATTCGATATCCACAACGGCAGAATCGACCATGAATGCGATTAAAAGCATAAAAAACGCAAAAACGATCATTCTGGGCGGGATGGACAGAGGAATACATTACAAAGAGCTTATAGACTTTCTCTTAGACTGCGGAATAAAGAACATTGCATTCATGTACGAATCAGGCAAAAGAATGTATGATCTTCTGTTAAAAGAAAACAGCATAAGCAACCATCATCTGAAGGCCGGAGTAAATGTCAGGCTGTTCGATAATCTGAAGGATGCGGTAAGCTGGGCCGTTGCAAACACTTTTGACGGTGAGGCGTGTATTCTGTCTCCTGCTTCCGCAAGCTACGGAGACTTCAAAAACTTTGAAGAACGCGGTGACATGTACCGCAGAATGATATTTGAAAACGAATAGAAAAAAGGCTTCACGATTGTGAAGCCTTTTTTATTAGTGTGTACCTGTTATTTAACTACTGTCACAGATGTGATGTGGGTGTTGACTCCGTTGTACCAGTAAAGGAAGCCTTCAATGTCGACTTTGTCGCCGGCTTTGAGTTCGCCAACAGTCTTGTATACTTCGGTTTCTGTGTTTCTGAGATAGTATTCAACACAGAAGGTGTATTTTTCTCCGTCTTTGGATACGGTTACGTATATGTCGTCACCGGGTTCGCCGTTCTTGTATTCAATGCCTTCAACTGTAAGGCCCTTGAAAGATACGAATTTGTTCTGATGTTTAACAAGATCGTCTTTTCCGAGAAGATCTGTAACATCAAGAGCCGGAGCGATGTATGTGCTGCCTTCGAGAATTTCGAATGTTGCGTCAACGATCTCAACTTCACCTGACCATTCAGCCTTGGTTCCCGTTACTTTGATCTTTGTACCCGGAACGAGCTTTGCATTGTCCGCTTCAGAGCAAGCCATGTTGTAAAGGAAATATCCGCCGTCAGCATCCTGTGTGTAAACAGTAACCTGGTCGTTCCACCATGACTGTTTGTCCTGAACATATGTTTCGATTACGACAGCTGCATCGATTTCGGCTGCCTCGTATTCGGCATATGTCATAACGCCTTCACCCTTTTTGGTGTCGGGTTTGTTGTTATCATTGGTCCCCTTGTCGCACGCTACAAAGCCGAGTGCCAGCACTGCAACCAGTAAAACAGCGATAATCTTCTTCATTTCTTCTCTCCTTCTTTCAAAAAAAGAATAAAATAAAAATGTAAAATATCAGACGCTTACGCGTTTGATTTTATTATACAATCATATTTTTGAATCGTCAATGGACAATAGAACTATTTTTTCCTGCTTTTGATGTAATTAATACTTACATATACAACAATTAAGACCCAGACTGCGACAAGGACAATCAGCAGTGTTCGCGTTGCTGCCGGAAGTTCTCCGAGCTCAGCTTTTCCGGGGATCGAACCGCTCTGTCCTACTTTTATCTGATCCAGTCGGTAGAGTGATGATATTTTTGAATAAAGATTAGAAATATATTCATCATCAATGCTCCCGGCTTCAATCAAAGTCTTGTTCCTGCGCATATCTTTCGTGACTTCTTCGATAAGCTGGCCGGCTGCATCCCTCAGAGATGTGGAACCGTTGAAAACGGGAGTAACAAACGTGTTTTCAATATTGTCGATAAGAAGCATCTTAGCTTTCAGTTTGACATCGTAATGCTCTTCGTCTTTCCCGATGTCTCTCAGATACTGAGTGAACTTTTCACCTTCAAGAGCCTTTGATGTCACCGGAAGGTAACCTTCAGTCCCTGAATAAGCAAGCTGAACTTCATCGGTGAGAAGGAATTGAACGAAAAGCCATGATGCAAGAACTTCATCGGGATCTTTCTTGTTGAAGATGCAGATGGAGGGGCCCTGTGATATCATTTTCGGATTTTCGGTGTCATACTGCGGAATCGGGTAAACAGCTGTTTCAAATTCCACGACATCGGATTTATGAATATCCATGAGAGGAGCCGATGACCCCATCCATGTCGCGCCTGCCGTTGAATCAACGGCGAACAGGCACTGACCTGCATTAAGAAAGTTGCCTGGATATGATGAGATCTTGAAGGTGGAGAATGCCCCGTTTCTGTTATCTCCGTCTTTTTTTGCTGCGATTGATATTTCCTTCAGTATCTCACCTGTAGTATCGTTAAAAATGAGAATGTCTCCTTCTGATGTCGAATAACCCGCATCTTTTTGTTTCAGCATTGAGATCATCATATTGTCCGTGGACTTATATATGAACGGAATCAGGACTTTCTGACCGTTGACTGTATAATTCCCGTCGGCATCCTTGGATTTCATGGCCGCGAGTGACACTTCCCATACGAAATCCCATGTGAGAATATCCGGAATCTCGTAACCCATTTTTTCAATATAAGTTTTGTTGAGATAGCATGCCTCGGTGGAACGCATAAAAGGCACGGCATAATGATGTTCACCGATCACACATTCTTTGAGAAATTCGGGAACTATTTCATCGTATTCCGGAGCATCGAACGGTATTTCTGATCCACCGAGTCCGAACTTAGGATCATTCATAAGATCATCAAGAGGGACAACTACATTGACACCTGTCATGTATGTGGCAATATGGTCGGGATATGTTATGCAAACATTCGGGGTCGTGTCGGTTGAAATGTTTGTGATAACGTCGTTATATATATTGCCGTAGTCATTGTACGGTTTCAGGTTCACCTTGATATTCGGATAGTATTTGTTGAATTCAGCTATCGCATTTTTGTAAATATCTCTCTGAGCCTGGTTGTTGTCGTTTTTGGACCAGAATGTTATTTCTACGGATTTGTCAGTGTCAAAGCTTTCGGGAATCACGAATTCATTTCTCCCGGTTGAGCCGTGGCAGGCAGACAGCATCAGTGAAGAGAAGATAATCAAGCAGATAAGAGTAAATGAAGCGGCTCTTTTCATCCTTTTGTTCCTCCTCTCGCAACACCTTCCATTATTTTATTCCTGAAAACAAGGAACAGTATGATGAGAGGGACGGAAATGACGACTACCGCTGCCATCATTGCGGGAATGTTTTCTCTTCCGAATCCGTTTTCCCTGATTTCCTGAATTCCGTTTGATACCAGATAGTAATTCGGATCATCCGTTATCAGCCTTGGCCATACATATGAATTCCAGCACTCTATCACTTTGAGAATGAGGATCGTGACTATGGTCGGACGGCATATCGGTATCATGACTTTAAACATGTATTTCAGGTCAGAGGTCCCGTCGACTTTCGCTGCATAGTACAGTTCGTCGGGAACCTGTGCGAAATTTTCTTTCAGAAGGTATATATAGAAGACGGACATTACCGATGGCAGAATGAGGCCGGGAAAACTGTTTCTCAGCCCGAGATTCGTTATTGTCGTGAAGTTAGTGATAATTACCAGTTCGTTCGGTATCATCATGAGTGCGAGAAAGAGTGTGAAAACAAGATCCTTGCCTCTGAAATTAAGTCTCGCAAATGCGAATGCGGCGGGAACTGTCACTATTACCATGATGCCGGTGGTGATTACTGTGTAAATGATGGTATTGAGGAAGTATCTGGCAATCGGAACGGCCGTAAAAGCATCACTGTAATTCTGCAATGTGGGAGAGAAAGTATAGAATTTCGGAATGTATTCCGAATTGTATGTGGCATAGCTTTTTACGGAAGTGAGGACCATCCAGTAAAAAGGGAAGAGCACGGCGAGAGCCCAGATGACAAGAAGAAGGTATATTAGGGCTTTGCCGGCTGTGCTTCTTATCTTTGTCCTTTTTGCTATTTTTTCATAATCCAAAGCTTTGTTCATGACTTACCCTCCTTAATAATAAACGTGCTTTCTGCTGATAAGCAGGTTTATGACGGTAATAGTCAGAACTATTATAAACAGGATTATTGCCGCAGCCGCGGCGTATGAGGGATATCCGCCGCTGTCACCGTAAAGCATGTCGTATATGTATCCGACGATTGTGTTCATTTCCGAGGCGTTCAGGTCCGTTCCGAAAATGGCGACGGCATCGCTGTAGGCCTTGAATGCGCCTATGAATCCGGTTATGACCAGATAAAAGATCATGGGAGAGATCATTGGAAGCGTGATCTTGCGGAATATTCTGAATTTGCCTGCTCCGTCAACTTTTGCCGAATTATAGTAGTCCTGATTGACAGAGGCCAGGGAGCTTGTAAGAATGAGCACTTTGAAAGGCAGCACGATCCATATCGTGTAAATGCACAATACCAGCATCTTTGCCCAGTACGGCCCTTCGATAAAGTCGACCGATGATCCGCCAAGCGCCGTTATTATTATATTGATGAGTCCGTCGGAATATGCCGTTTTTCTGAAAAGTATCATGAAGACAAGTCCAACGGCAAGCGTGTTTGTTACATAGGGAAGAAAATATATTGTCTGGAAAAGATTCCTCAGCTTTTTAATAGAACTCAGACCCAGTGAAATGAGAAGAGCAAACGCCGTTGAAAGCGGAACGGTTATTATTACCAGAATGAAAGTATTCCTGAGTGCCTGTATGAAGTAGGGATCTCTCAGAACATAGGAATAATTGTATATCCCGATCCCGAAAGATGTCTGCGATGCAGAATTGTATCCTTCCTCAAAGGAATATACAAAAACATCTATCAGGGGATAGACCATAAAAATACCGAAAAACAGGATGGCAGGCAGCAGATAAAGCCACGCCTTGTTGGTTTTCTTTTCCATACTCCCTCCGTGACTAAAGCTTTTCACTGTGTCAATTTTATCACAGGGTTGTTTTTGTGTCAACGAAGGCGGAGTGATAAGTCCAAAAAAGTCATATGTACGATTCGCCTGTATTGATATTTGCTTTTTTTTAAGCTATAATGAAGCCGGTGAACACAAAAAATCATGAACGGAGGATTATGCATGTCAAGAGCTGATCAGATTTTCGTGAACAACATGAATGATATCCTTGAAAACGGATTCTGGGATACGGATCTTGAGGTCCGCCCCCATTGGGAAGACGGGACACCTGCTCATACGGTTAAAAAATTCTGTATTGTCAACAGGTATGATCTCAGGGAGGAGCTCCCGATTCTTACCATCCGCCGCACGGCTTTCAAGTCATGCCTGGATGAAATACTGTGGATATGGCAGAAGAAGTCAAACAACATAAAGGATCTCGGCAGCCACATATGGGATTCATGGGCTGATGAAAAAGGATCTATCGGCAAAGCGTACGGATATCAGCTTGCAAAGAAGTCCATATACAAAGAAGGAGAATTTGATCAGGTTGACCGTGTGCTTTATGATCTCAGACACAATCCTCAGTCAAGAAGAATAATGACCAACATATACAATTTTGAGGATCTTCATGAAATGAACCTTTACCCGTGTGCGTACTCCATGACATTCAATGTTTCGGGAAAAGTACTGAACGGTATCCTTAATCAGAGAAGCAACGACATGCTGACTGCAAACAACTGGAATGTTCTCCAGTATTCTCTCCTTCTGATGATGTTTGCACAGGTGTCAGGACTTGAGGCCGGTGAGCTCGTTCACGTTATAGCTGATGCTCACATATACGACAGGCATGTTGAACTTGTCAAAGAGGTAATTTCAAAAAAACAGCATCCTGCGCCTAAACTTATTATGGACAAATCCGTAACCGATTTTTATGATTTCACAGTCGACTCATTCAAGCTTGAAAATTATGAATATGAGGACTTGGGGAAAAAGATTCCGGTGGCAATATGATAGTAGCGATACTCAACTGTGATGAGAAATGGGGAATAGGGAAAAAGAACGATCTTCTGTTCCACCTTCCTCTCGATATGAAATTTTTCCGTGAAACAACTTCCGGGCACACGGTGGCAATGGGAGAAAACACATTGCTTAGTTTTCCGGGAGGAAAGCCGCTGAAAAACAGGACAAACATAGTGCTCTCTGCTGATGTGACACACAATTATGAGGGTGTCATAAATGTGCATACATTCGACGACTTTCTTGCCGAGATACAGAAGTATTCAAGAAAAGACCGCGTCTATATAATAGGGGGAGCTTCTATATACCGTCAGATGATTCCATACTGCAGGGAAGTTAAACTCACAAAGGTGCATAAGGACGGCGGGGCGGAAGTATTTATCCCGAATCTTGATGAGATGGACAATTTCGTGGTCATCAGTGAGTCTGAGCCAATAATGGACGGTGACATAGAGATCCGGTTTGTGACATATGGAAACAAAAAGCCGAAAAGAATACGGCTCAAAAAAAATAATGAAGAATTATCGACAACAGGAGACAAAAGATGAGAAAAGCATTATCTTTTATCCTCATTATCTGCATGATGCTCGGAATGATGGTTTCTGTTCATGCTGATGATGAACCTTCAGACTGGGCTGTTGAGGAAGTCAAAGCAGCGGTCAGTTCAGGACTCGTACCGCAAAACCTGCAGTCAGGGTACACTTCACCCGTGACCAGGGGAGATGTTGCTGAGATGTTTATGATACTCCTTGAGAAATCAGCGGGAAAATCCGTAGAGGCCCTGATTGAGGAAAAGGGAGCTGTCATAAACGAGGGCAAATTCGAAGACACGGATGATCCCAATGTGTATGCCGCAAATTCGCTTGGGATCATTAACGGGACGAGTTCATCAAAGTTCTCACCTGACGGGACACTGAAAAGAGCACAGATAGCGGCAATTATAAACCGTGTGGCATCGGTGCTCGGCTTTGAAACGGAAGGATATACACATCATTTCGAGGATATAACCGGAAACTATTCATGGGTGGACACAGAACTCGGCTGGCCGGTTGAAAACGGGATAATAAAAGGAGTAAGTTCGACAAGATTCTCCCCAGGCGGCGATCTTACCGTTGAGCAGGCGATCCTTATAACATACAGGGCATATGAAGTTCTCCTTAATCCGTATGTGGTGTATGTTTCACCTGACGGCAGCGGAAACGGAACGCTTGAGAACCCGTTTGGAAACATTGCAGACGCAGTGGCATCTGTCCGGAATATAGACAAGAGTTCATACGGCGAAGTACAGATCCGTCTTCTTTCCGGCGAGTATTTAATAGACAGCACCATACTGCTTGAGGCGGAAGATGCGGGAACCGAAAACTGCAAAGTCAGGTTTATCGGTGAAAACGGTGCCGTGATAGCGGGAGGAATTATCTTCGGAAGCGACAAATTCGAAAAGGCTTCCGGTGATACGCTCGAATACTTCCCCGAGGAAGTCCGGGAAAAACTGGTGATGATTAATCTCGGAGAGTTCGGATATACCGGTGAAGACATCGCAAAAATGAAAACGAACAATCAGTATTTCAAAAAAGCGAACCTTATATCCGTAAACGGGAAACAGATGAATCTGGCAAGATATCCGAATGAAGGCTGGGTAGAGATCACAGGCGGATATTTTATCGACAAGAACGGCAACTATACCGAAAAAGATGACAACCAGAAGGGCGATGATATCGCTGTTCAGAGCATAATCGACTATGGCGAGCAGCACAAGGAAAAGGTCCTTTCATGGGATATGTCCATAGACAGTGTGTTTGTCAGAGCACACTACAGGTTTATATGGGCTGCCGATCACTCGGTTGTAACGGAGTTCTTCAAGGATTCGCCTGAAATGCTCGTGCCATATGTGGGCGGATATTTTCCGCGAGAAGGCGGGATCCTGTTCTGGTACAACATACCGGCAGAGCTGGACGTTCCCGGCGAATTCTATATAGACAAGAATGCGGTACTTTATTACTATCCGGAAGAAAGTTTTGAAGAATCCGAATTCACCATCCCTCTTCTCGATGACGCGCTTCTTACAGTTGAAGGAGCCGATCATATTGCATTTGAAAACATTACATTCAAATCTTCGCTTAAGAACGGAGTAAACCTGAAGGCGAACGACGTGCTTTTCAATAACTGCAGATTCTATGACATATATGACAAGGGTCTGGTAATGGAAGGCAATGATATCGTATTTACAAACAATGAGATCTACAACGTAGGAAACGTAGGCGTTAGGATCACAGGCGGAGACATCCCCACCCTTACGGATTCCGGAATCGTGGTTTCCAACAACTGCATTCACAACTGGTGCAACAGAAGCACAATGGCATTCGGAATAGATGTAATGGCAGTGGGTGCCCTCATAAGCCACAACGAAGTCTACGACTCCACCGATCTTGGAATATGCGCGGAAGGCCCTCTCAATACTGTAGAATACAACTTTGTACATGACACATGCAGGTTCTTTGCTGACGGCGGGACCGTATCCATTCACGGAAAAGCATACGGCACGGTTTGCAGGTACAATCTTGTGGTGGATACCGGATATGAATCAAGGATCGACATTGTGGGGGTTCAGGCTATTACTGCAGATATGGACTGCCTCGGCTGTGAGGTTTACGGAAACATTACATACAACTGCACAGGTTCCGGCATCACCTTCGCATACACGCGCGACGGGACCATAAGAAATAATCTTTTAGTGAAGTGCGGAAGATATTCACTTGCGGCAATATGTCCCGCATACGCAACATGCGTCGCAAACGGCGTTGTCAAGGAATACAAGGCAAACGCGGACATGCAGAGTGAAATATGGCAGGAGAGATTCCCGGAACTTGTCGGAATACACTGGAGATATGATCCGGAAAACAGTGAGGATCCGATGTTTGTAAAGGCACCGGCCAACAACTATGTTGCCGACAACTACTACTATTTTGACAAGGCATACAGAACTGACCCGAATGGAGCGTATGTGACAAGAACATCCGATTTTGAATCATATTATATGACCTTCTCCGATATCACGGTCCCGAATACAGGCGACGGTACTCTTCAGACATATTCTTCAAGGCGTGATACCGTATCGCTCAGGGAGGCTCTCGAAGCTGCAAATGAAGCTGTGGGAGTCATGACGTTCGAACAGCTCGAATCAATCGGTATCGAGGGCAAAGGAATAGGAAACTACGAATTCGGCGACTAAAGAGTTTAAGTGGATAAAGAAAAAAGCAAAATATCATTATTACTTTAAGAAAGAGAGATGTAAAATGGAAATGAGATTTTTCCGCTGTGCACATTGCGGACAGATTATCGCCATAGTAAAAGGCACAGGAGTGCCTGTCATGTGCTGTGGTGAAAAAATGCAGGAAATCATCCCAGGAACAACGGACGCATCACTTGAAAAGCATGTTCCGGTATGCGAAATCGAGAACGGTATAGTTCATGTGAAGGTTGGCACCGTGCCGCATCCGATGCTCCCGGAGCATTACATTGAGTGGATCTCACTGCAGACAAAGCAGGGAAATCAGAGAAAGATACTGAAACCGGGAGACGAGCCGAAAGCAGACTTTGCCATTCTCGAGGGAGATGAAGTGGAAGCAGTTTTCGCATACTGCAATCTTCACAGCCTTTGGAAGGCTTAATTAAGTAATACACATACAAAATCAAAAAGGCAGCAGAGGGATAAAATCTTTCTGCTGCTTTACTTTTTTGCAAATTTGGGAATTATTTCGAATGAGTATTCTGTTCTGAAACAAATAATAAATATTGCATAAAAAAACGACGAGCCCTAAAACAATGAAAGGCTCGTCGTTTTTTCTAATATGTCTGAAATATTATTTTATTACCACGGTGATGAAATCCTTTGCTGGTACTGTCACAGTTACTTTTCCGTTTTCAACAGGGAGTCTGGATATAGTGGTTTCATTGCTGTCTGTCAAATATGCTTCTTTTATTCCCGTGCAGAGCTCGATGACAGCAGTCTGATTGCATCCGGTATTGTCAAACAGTCTGAAGGCGGTTCCTTGACCATCTTCAGATACCTTCATGGAAGAAAGTATCACGTTGCCAGCCACTCCTGCAACAACCTTTTCAAGAGGAAGCGTTCCTTTGTGAGGAGTACCACAGGCGACAGGCATCGGATGATTGAACTCATCGGATATTTCCTTGAGTTCCTCAACAGGTGCAACGGTTAACGCAACCTTTATGTAACAGTGCCCTCTTTCAGGAATAATGTCAGGGTCGAAGGAAGAACGGATGAGGTCCACTATTCCTGTTCCGTTATAGCAGCGGAATCCGTATTTCGTATCGGTTATGAGACCGATTGAATTTCCGGTTTTACTTTCCATTCCAAGAAAGCTGAGTGCGGGAACATCATATGGAATCTCGTCTCTTGCGATGGTTCCGTACTGAGTGTCATAAATGCATTTTCCTGTACGCTCATATGATACGGGAACAGAAAATCTGAGCTGAGGAATAATCGTTCTGTCACTCGGAGCCTCTTCGCGCCAAATTGTATGAATGTCATATACGAGACTGCGGCTTCCGTCCATGAGGACTACAGTGACTTCTATGAAAGTGTCATGATACCTTATTTCAAATTTCAGACTCTTTCTTGATCCGGAAGGACATTCGTTAACGACACGAATCTTTGAATTCGGATCATCATGAAGATTGATTTCTTTTGTAATATACCCTACAACCCATGACGACATACCGCGTTGTCCGTTTTCTTCGGCAATTGAGAGGAAGGCGGAAGGTTTGTTTATGAGTGTGCGTCCGGAAGCTTTATCAATGAGTTCGGTGATCTGGGCTGTCATTCTGTCAAATGTTGCTTTTATGTATTCGTTTTCGAGAACTATCGGGACATCACAGAACGGTGTTTCGTTTTCTCTTGTATATTCTTCGCGGTTTACTTCAAGATGCTCACCGTCTTTATAATCCGGCTTCATAATGACTGTCGTATAGCTGAGAGCGGGGACAGTAACTTCTACAAGATATGTTGTGCATGAATGACCCCAGAAACCTCGGTTTATGTTTTCCCCTCCGTCTGTAGTGTGCCTAAGCTTTTTCCCGTCAGGTGTATAGAATGCTACCCTACTGCCGTCGCCTTCATAATTCCAAACGACTATTTTAGTGAATTCATGGCGTTTTTGTCCGAGTGTGTTGAACACATGGAAAACTCTGACAGGGCCGCGTCCTCGGCCTGCAACCGGGAAACTCCATCTGTGGGCAGCATCCTGGTTATATCCTGCGCCACCGCCTTCTTTTGCACTTTTAACATCTACGAATTCGATGCTGGACGTGTCTATTTTATCTGCTATTTTGTTGATACACTCACTTGTGTACACATTGGCATAGGCCATTGTGTCCTGGAATTGGCCCATCGCATATTCTCTTGTTTCAAGGACACCGGATCCCGGAAGAATGTCATGGAAATGTGAAAAGAGTACATTTCTCCATGCCCTGTCAAGGTGGTTTGGATCTCTTTTCACTGCCTCAAGTATTCCTGCAGATGCAGCTACCTGTTCTGCATCTTTAAGTCTGGCCTCACCGAAACGATTGGCCATCTTGATTCTGGACTGGCTTGTGTAGCATCCGTTGAAAATAAAGTTGAGTTCCTTGTTGACTTCAGGAATCTCAACGCCTGATTCCTCGATGTATTTGAAAAACTGCCTGAATGTTCCGAATTCAATTTTCGGTGTGAGAGGCCAAGTCTTGTATTCCAGTATGTGTTCTATGTCTCTTCTTGTTGGTCCGCCGCCATGATCTCCCACGCCGAATACGCACAGGTAGGTCTTCAGACCGGTCTGGGCGGCAAATTCCGGTACTATTTCGAATTTATATGAATCAGCCCATCCAAGATAACATACAAATTCCCTGTATGTGAGTACCTTTTTCCCTGACGGAGCAACATAATAGTACACTCTCGGGTTTTCTTCACCGCATCTCCAGTGATACATGTATTTGACGCCAGCGTTTGCAAGAACAGTTGGAATGCTTATGCTGTGGCCAAAAGTATCAGGCACGAAGTCAAGATCAAAGCTGGATTCATCAAGATCGAGAAGCTTAGAAAGATATTTTCTTGTCTGGAGCACATGCCTCGAAAGAGATTCGCCGTCCGGCATGTTCTTGTCGGGCTCGACCCACTCTGCAGCTGTGACTTCCCACCTGCCTTCGTGAATTCTCTGTTTGATTTCCGGAAGCATTGAAGGACAGTATTTTTCTATTATTTCATATGTTGATGCCTGAGATTGGGCAAAAGTGAAATCCGGGAATTCTCTCATTATGTCGAGCATTGTTCTGAATGTGTCAACGACGATTCCAGCCGTTTCATTGTATGACCACATCCAGTTCATGTCTATATGTGCATGTCCCACAAAAAGTTCCGTGTAGCTTTTGGCGACAGGAACGAGATGAGAAAGCATTTCTTCTGCTTTTAAAACGATCGCCTTGGTGATCGCTCCGTCTTCATCTATTGCAGTAAGAAGGTAATCGGCTGCTTTTTCTATATCGGCGTCGTAAATTCCGGAATTGTTTTTCGAGATGGCATCCAGATATACAAGTTCCGATACGATTCTCTCGGACCAGAGGGAATTGAACTTGCCTTCATAGAGCTTGTTGAGCTTTTCAATATACTTCATCGGTTTTTCTCTCTTTCTTGGATGATGAGTTTCTGAAATAACGAAAACTGTAGTTTTGCTGCTCATATTATATCAAAGTGCCCGAACATAAGTCAACTGCGTTTGGAAATGTGAAAGACAATATTTGATGCGAATCCATATAGGTGTTCTTAAGGCTTCCATGGTGCTGCTTTTTCAAGTCCGGTTTTAATTACCAAAGCATACGGTATGCTCCACAGCAAAGCGAGCGGGAAACTCATTACCGGCACATTTTGCGTGTTTCGCATGCGAAAGATCAACATATTGCCGAAAAATGCAAATTTGGAGCACAGAGAGCATGCTCTGAAAAGGCGCTCTGTCATGAACCGAAACG